>DASCSU010000010.1:0-22855 GCA_034399495.1 Candidatus Thalassarchaeaceae archaeon | reverse complement strand
AACCAACAAATGTTCAAGCATCATATCTTGGTGGCGGTTTTACAAATGTTACTTGGACGGACCAAGTTGGTGCTGAAGGTGAATCTTACCATGTGTGGCACGCATGGACTAAACTATCTGCTGCTACTAATCTAAGTCTTGAGGCAACACTGGTTGCTACAGTGCCCGATGGCGTGCAATACGCACTTATTCCAATTCCAATTGACAAGGATAGACTATCTTACTACTGCGTAACTTCGGTGACTCGCTACAATCATCTTGGAGCAACATATGAAGATACAAGATTCCTGCAAAATTGTATCTTACTCCCAGTTAATGAAGATACACTTGCGCCGGCCCCCGTTACTCTAGCACAACCAATGTTACAAGGTGGGCAAAGAACCGTATTGCTTTCTTGGATTAACTCATTAGCAGAAGAAGGTGAAACGTACACTGTTTGGAGAAATCTTGGGACGCCTTTTGATGACAATGAAACAGGTAATATTTCTGATGATGATGGTTGGGAAATGATGATTGACAATTATGAGCCAATCGGAGCTGAAACTACTATTCTAAGAGAAATCTACCTTCCAGCAGAACTTGATAGATTTACTTGGTATGCCTTGATTGTAGCCGATACATGGGGCAATTCACGTGATTCCCTCAGTAACCGTTCTAATGCCTGGTTAGTACATGAAGATACTACTGGAGCATTTGCTGATGTTACCATCGGACTTGAAGGAGAAGATGGTGTTTCTAATGGTGCTTTGAAAGGTGGAGACTATCGTTTGAGTATTTTCAGCAATGAGCCGCTACAAGAATTCCCTCTGATTCATGTCTATACTAGCGAATATGATGCATCTACAGGTTCTGGAAACACGTTCACTCCAGAACAGGAGATCACTCGAGCTACTCCATTCCTTAGTTCTGATACCCACTTCATTTGGGATTTCCCAATACCTAATGGGATGCAAACATCTGATTTAGTAGTTGAAGCAACACTAATCGATGATGCTGGTAATTCACGAACAGTGATTTGGGAAAATTGGTCAATAGATGCAGAATCCCCTGCTATTGAGTTATTTGCACCTTCATATGATAGCAAATATTTGTATGGAGACGATGTTCGAATACATGGAGTAGTAACTGATGATGTAGGCCTAGTTGAAGTTAAATTCCGTTTGATTGATGTTCGAGAATTCTTTGAAAATCCATCTCAATGGGAATTAGTAAATGATGTTTCACCACTAGATACTCCAAGCAATACTGTCATCTTTGATATGAAAGAACCATCCGCCACATTTGTTGAACCTGGAAATCATAAGGTTGAGATTCTAGCAACAGACACTGCTGGAAATGAGAGATTATTTGTGGCATCATTCTATGTTGATCACTGCTATGAGAATCTCAGTGGAATGACTTTCTGTGAAAGCGGTAATTCACCCTTTAACGAAGAAACTCAGGAACCTGAAGCTCCACCTGATTTGACTAGCCCACCATATATCATCATCATTGCAGTAGGGGCCTTCAATGTATTATTGCTATTATTTGCAGTATTAATGGGCGTACTTGCTGCACAAGACCCAACAAAAAAGAAGAAGAAAGGGGATGACGAAGATGAAGATGATGACGATGACTGGATGCTTGAATTTATGGGCGGCGGTGATAGTGGAGCCGCTGCTGATGCTGGTCTATCTGAACTTGAAGCAGCACCAAGTAAAGCATTAGTTGAAGATGATGACCCATTCGATTCAGGTGCTAGCGAGAAAAAGAAGCGCCGCAAGAAGTCAAGCAAGTCTAAGGATGAAGATATGGTTGACGAAGATGATGATGACGATGATGATTGGGGCGATGATGATGAGGATGAACCCAAGAAGGAAAAGAAAAGGCGAAGGCCAGCTAAGAGTGGTAAATCACAAAAGCGAAAAGTTGTCAAGCGAAAAAATAAATGAATAATGGTGGAAAATAACCCCACCAATTATTTTTGTAATTCACCCAAATGATAGGAGTGATAATGCGTGATGCCTCATCTGGGTGTTTGAGGAATCACTATGTTTGGTATGGATGACCCTGTCAAAGTACTAAACCAATTACGTCATTATGTGACTGATGGTAGACTAGAAATTGCTGAGGTTATGGCTGAAGAATTAACTAATCTATTACTTTCTGAAAAGAAGAGAACTATGGGGAATCAGGAATTACTAGTACTCGCACTTAGAGACCATGCCAACATTCTAGAAATACGAAAAAAATGGAAAGAGAGTTTGAATTCCGCAAAGCGACTCCAAAAAGAAGGCCGGACATTGAAAGCCATGCGTGCAAAGAATGGCGTGGCAAATTCAGAAGATCAAATTGTGTTACACTTACAAGATAAAATGCAAATAGGAAGAATATTTCTTCAATGCAATAAAATGAAGAAGGCAATCAATTGTTTCTCAGTTGTAGCAAAAACAGGCCATATCGAAGCGCATCTACTATCTATGGAAGCATATGAAAAATGTAAGGGGAGTTTGAAGAAGGCAACAAAAGTGGCTAAAGCTCTTGACAAGGCCCTAGAAGTATGTGGCCCACTTTCCCACGAACAAAATGAATTTGTTCTTATATCAGATATTGGTCTAAGAACATCTTATCAAAAAATTACTTCATCGTTTGATAGGTGGCTACAACCCTCTTCTGGATTGAATCCCACTGTTGCAGAAAATCTAGCAAGAAGGCTTGCCTCACTTAATTCTCAAAAGGCCGCAATTGAAAGTGGAGAACAGGCGGCTAACGCTCGCCTTCAATCAGCAATTGATTCACTACAACCAGCTGTAGACTATCACGAATATTCTCAGTCAAGTCATTGATGGTTAATTCTTACCAAGGAAATCCTGCCATTCACTACACGATGGACACCAAGTCCAGAGATTACTCTGATGCATTACCTCTTGAACAAAACCTCCACATGTCTTGCATGGGGGATGCATGGTTGGAGAAGGAGGGGTTGAAGGAGGTGAGAAGGAAGATGATTGAGCCATTGAATAGACGCCTTCTGCAATTGTCTCCGTTTTACGGTTGTATTTCATTGCTAAAATAAGTAGAGCCGCGAGGGCAAAAATACCTAAACCAATTCCAACATACCACAGAGAGGATGTTTCCTTTGAATCATCTTCAGATTGATCCCCACTACCACTTTGGTCATTTGTATCATGAGAAACGGGACAACCATCATTTTCTTCTAGCCCTGAATCATTCGGGCAGTTATCTTCAGAATCTATTATTCCATCACCATCCGCATCATTGTTATTATTGTTATTTTGTGTTCCATTGGTTGAGTCGTTTTCTGCGTTTGTACTTGCATCAGCCCATACTGCATTCCAATTCATACTCAATGAAGCACCATCATCTGGAATAGCGATTAAACGAAGATGAAGCTTATTTTTTCCTGCCACTGGATCAATTTGGATATTTTCATCGACAGCACCAAGCGAAATCCATACTTGAATAGGAAAATAATCTGATTCCGTAACTGCTGTTTCATTATCTGTTAATGCCGCTTCCAGTCGAATTAAATCAGTATTATCTGCTGCTGCAGCCCATGTCATTTTGACATTCCATAGATTGGCATCGTTGGTAATTAATGCCTGTAAGCCAACAGGCAGCCAAAATGGTAAATCTTCATCACAATACAGAGGATCTGTAGGATATAGATCAATTGTCAAACCAGTAGCTGAATTTGTTGGACAACTATCACCATCAATGTCTGACCAAGCTAGATTGTCTGTAGGGAACGCATCGCCATTTTCAGTACGTAAATCATCCTCTCCCACAGTAAAAGTGTAATTATCACCATAACCATCTGCATCAAAATCATTGCACTGAGTAGCATCTGAAATGAAGGCATCACCTGCCTCGTTGATTCTCATCTCATTGTCAATACCATAGGTGTAATTGTCACCACAACCATCACCGTCTAAATCACGATATTGAGCAGCATCATTGGGGAAGGCATCACCTGATTCACCAACGCGTAGAGTATCATTACCAACTTGATATGAATATTCATCGCCATAACCATCGCCATCGCTATCCCACCATTGTGAGGGATTGTTTGGGAAAGCATCAGCAGTTCCATTTGGGCTTGCAAGCCAAGATGAGTCCGGGTCACTATAACCATCGCCATCAGAATCTAAACAGCCATTTCTGTCTTGATTACTAGTCCCAGGAGTGCTTAGACAGGCGTCACCATTAGTTTGTGATTGATCATCTCCCCAACCATCGCCATCACTATCAGAATGTTGTGTTGGATCATTTGGAAAATCATCAATGATATCCTCCCAACCATCACCATCAGCATCTATTTTCAATACTAGAAATGTACCTGTGTGGTTCATTAATGCCATTGCACTACCTGAAAATAATAATCCAAAACCACGTGGGATATGATTTATTTCATAGACACTCAAAATTGAATTATTTACCATATCATGGAATTCAAGTTGTCCAGTAAGAGAAGTGGATGCGTCCCCTGTAGCAACTACAATCAAGCCATCTGGTGGAAGGACAGAAAGTGAAAATGGCTCATGCATCAATGTTGTACTTTGCATTTGAGATTGAGTTTGTGTGTCCCAAATAATCAGTTGTTTATCCCAGCCTGCTGTCATCAATACATCTAAGCCAGAAAACCAACTAATTACACCTACATAGCCATTATGAAAATAGGGGGAGCCTTCATCTATCCAATTTTGAGGATTTGGATCACTTGTATTCCACAACCTGACTGCACCAGATTGACCTGCAGATGCAAGTAAACTACCAAAATCATTGAACTCAACTGACCAATGTGATTCAGAATATTGCCATTCTTTGAGGAATTGCCCTGAAAGTGGATCTATAATTGCAACATGGCCATCTCGAGAGGTGTTTGTTGTGTTAGATGACCATGAAATTGCAGCATAGAAGCCTTGAGGGTGCATATCAATTCTACCAAATGCACCTACTGTCTGATGTTGTCGCAAATCAAATACCCACGATAATTTATTATCGTCACATGAAATAATCATGCCATCACTAAATCCAACATATGCATTATTATTGACCCAACCTACAGATTTGGCATAGGGAATAGAATAGACTAACTGTCCAAATTCGGGGTGGAAACATTGGTTAATTATTGAGCCATTAATTCCTGATCTAATGGTCAAAGTCCCTGAGGATTCTGCTACGGCAATCATATCTTGACTAGGCGATATAGCTATTTCTCGAACCAATTTTGGACCTAAGCGACGATAAGGAAGGATTTCAAAATTAGATACATCTATTTTCCAGATTTCAATCGAACCGTCTTTGCCTGCTGAAGCAATTAACTGATTAGCAGTATTTGATGTGGAAATTGCTGTAGTTGAAACTGCTTTGACATCTTCTGGCTGGCCAGAATTATTTGATATCACAGAATGCCAACCAAAGTCCGTCTGAATCTGACCTGCGGTATTGATGATAGACACCTTTCCTGGGTCATATAATCCAACTGTAAGATAAGATCCATCTGGCAACCAAGCAAGACTACTTACATTCTGTGGAATTGGTGTATACCAAAACAAAGTGCCATCCACTTCCGCATAGGATGATGCCACACCTTCCCACTGATTTGGCATAGATGGTGAAGGATGATTGTAAGCAATTGTGTAACTTCCACCTCCCGGCTCCCAAGTAATTGCCCAAGCAGTAGAATTAGGACCTGCTACATGTCGCTCCCACTGTAAACTACCATCACTAGCATCGATACCATATACCACATCTCTGTATGATACATTTCCATCTGGGTGCGTTGTCATATTTCTTCCAATTGCAGCTACTGCTCCACCATTTGTGGAAATAGCACAATCTGGTACCCAATATTGAGTGAAGAAATTACGAGCATTATGAGATGACCCATCAATAAAATATGCAATATCAGCAATTACCACCTCGCCACCCATACTCATATGGTTAATATTACCACAGAAAGCCACTTGGCCACTACTTACTGAAGCGTCAAGTCCCCAAAGCCAACCATCATAATTTCCAGTTAGAGAGTCTGTCCATTGACCTGAACGCATCTGAGTTGTATCCTTTGGTTTGGAAGAGCCATCGTCAATCACCAAATATGAAAACCAGTTGATACCACTGTCCCCAACTATCACCCAATCGTTGGAAAGCCAAGCAACGTTAACCAACGCTGCTGAATGATGAATCCAAAGAAGAACACGCCCATCACTCACATTCCATACAAAGAGGCGGTTATCAGAAATTTCAACACCTGCTATTTTCGTCCCATCCGGACTGAATTTAAGGTCCCAGACTGCACTTTTTGTTGCTGGTTGCCAGACCTCTGGGAACCAACCATTTTGAATAACCGGCTCATCACTCATAACCCATTGACTTGTTCCACTTTCTGAAATATTAATTGACTCGTCAAGTTCAATTTCTGTTGGGACTAATGCGAGGAAATAAGAGGTTAGCAATAACAGCACCAACAACAACGACTTATTCTTCATTAACACGGCTAAACACCTTTCCCACTTTGAACTTCGGGTGTATGCCCCTATTTGAACAATTATTTTGCTCATTCTCGCTAATCTAAAGATGTGCGATAACAGGCCTCCACCACCTAATAATTAGCGTCAAGGTTAAGGGTACTTCAGTGAGGTTGAGTCTATGCGCCATTTAATTGACCGTGTATTGGAATTGCAAGAGAACGAAGTTTCAACTGAAACCAATGAAGAAACTGCTGGAGTGGAAACCATACCAGGGGACGAAGAATTAGTTGAATTATTAGCTAGCCTCGCACCAAGGATTCGAGTTTTTGGGTGCGGTGGTTGCGGATGCAACACCGTTCAGCGGCTCTCAGATGAGGGGTTGCTTGGTGGCGACCATATCTCTGGTTATGCCGTCAACACAGATGCTCAACATCTGCTTCGCTCTAGGATAGAGAAGAAGATACTCATTGGTAGAACTGCTCGAGGAAGAGGAGCAGGCGGGGATCCTGAAAAAGGCGAAAAAGCCGCTTATGAATCTGAAAGAACTTTGGCAAATATAGTCAATGATTGTGATTTGGCTTTTGTCACTACTGGTCTTGGTGGAGGTACCGGTACAGGCTCTGCACATGTCATGGCCCGTTTAGCAAAAGCATCTGGCGCTCTAACAATCGCCGTAGTCACCTATCCATTTGCATCTGAAGGCACATTGCGTAGGCAAAATGCAGAATGGGGACTTGAGAGATTACGTGAAGTCTGTGATACTGTAGTTGTACTACCAAACGAAAAATTGCTTGAAGTTGAAGGAGTTAGAGATTTGCCTATTGAAGCAGCATTCCGGGTAGCTGATGAATTACTCATGCGCTCAATCGCTGGCGTAACTGAAATGATTATGAAAGAAGGGCTTGTAAATCTTGACTTTGAAGACCTCAGAAGTGTTATGCTAAATGGAGGAGGAATGGCAATGATTGGCCTTGGAGAAGCAACCGGAACGGACAGAGCTGTCGATGCCACAGTAGAAGCACTTACTTCGCCACTGCTGGATATTGATGTGTCCGATGCACGTGGCGCACTTGTCAATGTGGTTGGTGGCCCTTCGTTGACCCTTGGTGAAGCAGAGCGATGTGCACAAGAAATTCGTGAGCGAATTAACCCCTACGCCCGCATTATTTGGGGAGCAACTGTCGATGAAAATATGGGTAACGAGATACGTGTTCTTCTTGTTTTGACTGGAGTTAAAAGTCAGCAGATTTTTGGCGCAAATGCACATCAACAAATGCAAACCATGCGCAATCGAAGCCTGGAATTCATTAATTGAATGAAGCGTTGATGTTAAAGAGGACCCCTATCTCGGCATGAACCCTAAGGGGTTCAACCATGTCCAGTTCTGACTCTACAAGTAAGTCCTTCGAAGAGAGGGTCCAAGCGCGTCAAGACCAATTCGAATCTTGGGTTCGAAGTTTTGGTAGAGGTTCGTGGGCTCGCATTTTGCGAATGGCCCGTAAACCATCAAAGGCTGAATTCAAGCAAACTGTTTGGGTCTGTGGAATAGGTATGTTTGTACTTGGTTTCATCGGCTTCGTCATGCTTTGGCTCATGGATACTGAACTGCCAAAATTCTTCAGTTGGCTTGTAGGTTGAAATTACCCCACGAAATAGAAATAATGAGGTGTAAAAATGTCTAATGGATTTATTGTGTTCATCCGCCATGCTGACAGTGTACTCTTGCTGAAGCGTTCTGATGAGGTTAGTGATTTTGGTAACTTATGGGATGGAGTCTACGGAGTAGGCGACCCAAATGATATTGATCATGTACTCACCAGAGTAGAAGATGCAACTGCCATCCCTACTGGTTCGCTCACTTTTGTTAGAATGGGTGAACCACGTGGTATCGAATTTGGCAACCGACTTAATGATGTCACGCCAATCTTGGTGGTTAGCGATACAAATGTTGTAGAGCCAAAGTCCCTCTACAATGAAGCAATTTGGGTTGACCCAGGATTTGTCAATGTTCTAAGCCCAGATGAAATTGATGGGGCTGACGATGTTAGCGTAATGCAAGAACGAGGTGCTGTCCCACAACTAGGTGAAATGTATGGAGACGTAGCTGCCTTTCTCTTCATGCTCAAGACTACTATTGGACAAGAGCAAAAAATTGCTAATGAAATACGTGCCAGATTATCAGGCACAGGATCTTTGCAAGATATTCGAGACGAGGTTTTCTCAGTTATTCATCCACGTACAATGCGAGGCTACATCTTTGTTGAAGCAACGGCAAAACATCATGTTGAGAAATTAATTGGTCGTGCAGGTGGAGTAACAACCCCAATGAGGGGGGCTGCAAAGGTCCTACCTGGTGAAGCACCGTTCCATGTGGTTTCTAATTACCTTGAACCAAAATCTGCTACTGCAGGTATTGAAGTTGGAAGCATTGTTGAAATCAGAGTTGGCCACTTCAAGGGCAATCGCGCACGAGTAACTGGTGTTGCAGAAGGTAAAGAAGAAGTTACTGTAGAACTGTTCGAAGCGGCTGTTCCAATCCCTATCACAATGCGTGCAGACAATGTTCGTGTCACGGAGCGTGTGGTCTGAACTAACTAAATGGTTCTCGCGGCGGTTAAATAGAGGAAGTAAGTCGGCCGGAACCCAAACAATGAGGTGAATCAATGTCAGACAACTGGACAGCACGACGTATTCGCACCGCTGTTATTGGTAAAGGCATCAAATTCAACGGCTCTTGGGAAGGCGAAACCGATGTCGGTTCAGACCCTAGTGTACACAATATCACACTTGATCAAATCATCACAATCTCAAACGAGAAGGCTGAAGATTTGACTGGCAAAAATGTCAAGGCTCGCTCACTTGAGGTCATGGGTACCTGTGTCTCAATGCGTTGCCATATTGATGGCATTGTACCAAAAGAATTCATTAAGAAGGTGAAAGCAGGAGAATATGACGACAAATTCAGTTGAATCACGAATTGCGGGAGAGGGAAACCTCGTGAACCGCAGAGGTGGGAAATATGGAAGAACAAATTAACTCAGCAATAAAACAAGCGCTGGAATCAGCGCCCGAGCGTAAGTTCGTTGAGAGCATTGAGATGGCATTCACAATTAGGGATGTTGACTTGAAAAACCCAGCAAACAGGATTGAAGAAAATGTACGACTACCTCGCGGGCGAGGGAAGGAAATCAGTATCGCTATGTTCGCTGGTGGCGAAATGGCTACCAAAGCAAATAAGGCAGGTATTGTGGTTATCGACCCAAGTCAAATAGAAGATTTAGGTGGTAACCGTCAAAAAGCAAGAAAGTTAGCACGCAAGCACGATTTCTTCCTCTCAGAAGTACCTCACATGGCTACAATTGGTAGATTCTTAGGTATCGTTCTAGGTCCACGTGGAAAAATGCCACGGCCAGTCCCTCCAAATGTTGACCCAGCAGCTATTGCTTCTGGATTGGAAAGCACTGCTATCATTAGAAGCCGTGACAAAGTTACTTTCCACACCATAGTAGGTTCCCGTGCTCAGTCTGAAGAAGATATTTCTCTGAATGCAATGGAAATGTGGAAACGTGTCACATCAAAATTAGAACGTGGTGCGGGTAACATTCGCTCACTTTACATCAAAACCAGTATGGGACCAGCCATCAAAGTGGAGGTGGAAGTTTGATGATTCCAAAAGTATCACCTTGGAAGAGAGATCGCGTTGCTGAATTAGTAGAAATTCTACAGCAAGACGGTGTCATTGGTATTGTCGATACAACTGGAGTGCCCGCTACAGCAATGTTAGGTATGCGCAGTGAACTTCGAGATAGAATGGAAATGACAATGGCAAAGAAGACTTTGTTTAGGCTTGCTTGGAAAGAAGCAGGTTTTGACGACTCTATGTTAGAAGAGATGATGGCTCGCGCTGATCAACCAGTTCTTGTACACTCATCCGTTTTATCACCATTCCAACTATTCAATGAACTTGAGAAGACTCGCACAGGCCGTTCAGCAAAAGCTGGAGATATAGCACCTCAGGATATTATCGTAGAAGCAGGTCAGACTGATTTCGCACCTGGGCCTATTGTCGGTGAGTTGTCCTCTGTTGGAATCCCAGCAAAAATTGACAAAGGAAAAGTCATGATTCAAAAAACAGTTACTGCAGTCAATGAGGGCGACGAAATTCCTGTTGAACTAGGATTAATGTTAGACAAACTTGGAATCAAACCAATCGAAATTGGAATCATTCTCTGTGGCGCTATCGAAGGTGGAGTCTTGATGCCACCTGAAGATCTTAACTTGGATCTTGATGGATTCCGCAGCAACATTGGACAAGCAGTATCTGCATCCTTCAATGTAGCCTGTAATGTTCGCTGGTTTACTCCAGAAACAGTACCCGTACTCGTATCAAAGGCAAAGAGCGAAGCGCTCTCTGTCGCTGTTGAGGCTGGAGTCACAAATAGTGAAACTATGCCTCTATTCATCTCCCGCGCTAACTCGCGGGCAATGGCCCTTGCTGGCCAGTTAGATTCCTCGGCACTCGACGATGATTTGTCGAATCTGCTTGGAGCGACAGCAGCCGCTGTTGCCTCAGCACCTGCTGAAGCTGCACCTGAAGAGGCTGCTGCTGAAGAGGCCGCTGAAGAGGAAGAGGAAGAAGAGGCCGCTGATTTCGGTGGACTCGGAGACCTATTCGGTTGAAAAGGAAGTGAGAAAAAATGGAATATGTATATAGTGCAATGTTGTTGCATTCGGCTGAGAATGAGATCAATGAGAAGAATGTCGGTGCGGTCCTAAAGGCTGCAGGCGTGAAGGCAGATGACGCACGTGTGAAAGCACTCGTCGCTAGCCTGAATGAAGTCGACATTGGTGAAGCAATGAGCGCAGCTATCGCTGCACCTGTTGCTGCCGCACCAGCTGCTGGCGCCTCCGCTGCTGCAGATGCTGCTCCCGCTGAGGAAGCAGCCGCTGAAGAAGAGGAAGAGGACGATGCTAGCTTCGAGGGTCTTGGCTCTCTATTTGGCTGAATAAGACAACCAAAGATAATCGCCCGCCGCATACGCGGTATGCTAAGCAGTGCGAATGCTCTACAATATCTGTTTCGACCCAAATTTATGGGTAATTTTAGCAATCGGTTATGACCAAAGTACCTGAGGGATGGTTGTGACTGCACCACGCCATCTCAAAGTTGAGGCTTGTATTTCACCAACTGATGCAGTTAGGGCTTTGCGTCAACTTGTTATTGAAGCAAATTGGTCTGGGCGAAGAATACAAGGTAGTAGGTTGGTCGATAGGTGGGCTGTGATAGTACCACTAGCACAAGGAGCGAGAACAATTGGATTGGTTATTGAAAATGGACCACTCGAAGAAGTGGCTATGGAAGCATATAGCCATGTTCAAGGATCTGCTGGAGCATTGACAGTGATTGAATGGTTGATTCCGAACCATCTTGAAGAAGAATGGCGTGTCCTGTTTTCTGAATGGACCACACGTTTACCTCGTTGCCCCTGGAAATGGTCATTTCGTGAACGCTCAACTATTGGGTATCTCCTACCCGTTTGGGGTCGCTCGAAAAAGACCTTCAAAAAACAAGGAGTGGACACCAAAAAAGGAGCATGGCCATCCACTGATTTACCTGCTTGGCCCCCTGAAAATTGGAAATTACCTGACGAAGAAGAGTGAATCACCTTCGGTGTCACATTGATAACTTAGGAGCGCCCCACCTAATTTGAGGTAAGGGTATGTCATTGTCTGAGAAGATGTTCGGCTCACAAAGAGCAATTACCATCTGGGTGATTTCTGTTGTCTTTGCAATAGTATTCCCTGCATACTTCTCAATCATGGCCAATGGAGCTGATGGGGCTGGTGGAGATGCTACTGGTGCTAAAGGACAGTGGCAGGTTAATTTCGTCCAAGATAATCTCACTTCTGAAGAAACCATGAATCTAGGAGATGGGGAACAAGGAGATTTCTTCTTTGACCTAGATTCGGGTGACATGATGATTGGTTATGTTGAGATTACTGTCAGTTGCAACGATAACGATGATCAAGGGCCTGGCACCAATGATGATGTCGATGTTACAACCGATTTTTCAGAAGTAGAAGGGGCTCCTGATGATGAATCTGGTAGTGGCTCTTGTAATGGTGATGCGGTTAGTTTTACAATTCAAATTACTCCTGACTGGGATGGCTCATCTTACATTGCAGATGGCGTTAGCAAGAATGATATTGAAGCACAATGGAATGATGGCGGTAATGGAACTGGTGAATGGCTTGCATCTGTGACAATGAATGTAAACACAGAACCGTTAATTGGTGACTTCAGCCCAATCGGTGATGAGGATGAAGATGTTACAGTCTCATGGCGAGCCGTTCTTTACACTCTTGATATTACTGCAGTAGCTGAGGAACTCTGAGGGTGAATTAGGTGGCTTTCATCGGATTCGATGAATACCATATGGGTTCCTCAATGGCTAATCCCGAAGCAGATGGATTATCTTCACTTGCATCAATTCTTGGCAATGCAAACCACACTCTTGAAATTATCAAATCAGAATACGACATTAGTCAAAACTTACCTTGGGATGTAATTATCATCCCATTCCCAAAAGAGCAATTCTCAGTAGAAGAAATGATTTCTCTACAATCACACCTCAAGGCTGGGAAATCTATTCTGCTTCTAGCAGAGTGGGGCGATTTGTTTGGACATGTAGATTATCTCAATGAATTAACAAAACCATTCGGTATTGAAATCCAAAAAGACAGGGTTACAGATCATCAAGAGCATATAACTCAGAAGATAAAACTTGGTGGGGTTGTTCTTGGAGAGGAAGAAGTACCTCATTATGTGAAAATAACAAACTTTGCTGACCATCCGATGACTAGTAATGTTGAGGAGTTAATTTACTTCTCAGGTTGTTCACTTCGAGTAAGTGAGCCTGCCTTCCCAGTTGCCTCTACTTCAGCAACATCTTTTGGTGACATTGATCTAGATTCGGAACTAGATGATGATGAAGTGCAGGGTGAATTACCCATTGCTGCGGCTAGTGAAATGACTGGCCGGCTGTTTGTCATAGGTGACAGTAATATTGCCGCAAATGGATACATAGAGCAAGGAGATAATTTGATTTTCATGCAACAAGTGATAGAATGGCTATCATTCAATAATTAACTTGGAAAATATTTCAATAATTATTACTTGATATTGTGTCCCTAACACTCTTAATGGGGGCCTAGTTCGCAGTACCATGGTTGCAACATTCGTTCTGATAGGGATTCTAACATTTAGCGTCGCATTATTAATGGGAAGTTTTCTGAAAATCATCAAGCACTGGGAAGGAGCCGTCGTGTTTCGATTGGGAGCTTACAGAGGAGTATTAAAACCTGGAATCCGATTTGTAATTCCATTCCTTGACCGCTTAGTTCGTTGGGATCTAAGAATGTTGACTAACGATGTACCTGGGCAATCTGTTGTCACTAAGGATAACATTTCACTCAGTATAGATGCTGTTGTGTTCTACAAAATACGAGACCCTGGTGATGCTGTCAATAAAGTCACCAATGCCCGTGCCTCTATTGGAATGGCAGCAATGGGTGCATTGAGAGATGTCATCGGTTCAGTCCCACTAGATACCGCACTACAAGAGCGTGAAGTAGTCGCTGAGCGAATCCGCTCTAATTTGGACGATGCTACAGACCCTTGGGGTATTCACGTTCTTCATGTCGAATTGACAGACATGCAACTACCTCATGATTTGACTAGAGCAATGGCAAAGGAAGCAGAGGCTGACAGAGAAGCACGTGCACGAGTCATCAAGGCTGGTGCCGAGCGTGAAGCCGCATTCAAATTGGCAGAGGCTCAGGAACTATTCGCTCGCTTCCCAGCACTAATGGAACTACGCCGCTTGCAAGTTCTTTCAGAAGTTGGAGCAGAAAACAATGCTACTCGCATCATGATGCTACCTGATACAGTGCTTGATTTCTCTAGCGGTCCTTTAGGTGAGTTCCTAAAGGGAGGTGGTAAGTGATGTCTGTTATCTTTGAGTTATGCTGCGGCATAGCAGTTGGAGGAATGGCCGCACTTATCATTCTAGGATTAAAAGCAGCTGGCGGCATGTTTGCTATAGCAGGAGGAGAACCTGGCGCTTACCCACCAAGGGGTACATGGCCTCGCCGAGGATGGTTTACTGTTCTCGATCAATACGAGAGAGCCGTTAAGTTTAGATTTGGTAAATTTAAGAAAGTGAATAGTGTAGGTCTTGCCTTCCGTTGGCCCATTATTGACGAATTCCTAGCAGTCGATATCAGAGACCGTCCAGAAAATATCCCTGGTCAAATCTGCATTACCCGAGACAATGTTAGTATCAAAGTAGATGGTGTGGTTTACTGGAAAGTAATCGACCCTGCTACAGTAGTATTGGCTGTCAGTGACCCTGCTAGTGTTATTCGACAAGCAACAATGTCTGCACTACGAGTTGTCATTGGTGAATTCACGCTGGATGAATTACTCTCTAAGAGAGAGATAATCGCACACCGAATGGAAGATGTTCTTGACAACTTCTCTCGCCCACTAGGTATCGACATTTCACGAATTGACATCACAGATGTTGTAATTCCAAGTGACATGCAACGTGCTATGGCACGAGAAGCAGAAGCACAAAGAGAACGCCGTGCTCGACTCAGAAGAGCGGAAGGTGAAGTTGAAGCGGTCAAGAATCTCGCACATGCTGCTAACACTCTAGCAAAGAATCCTGAGTTACTAGAACTACGCCGACTACAAACCGTTGGGGAGTTGGGTATGGAGCAACATACTCTAATCTCATTGGTACTACCTTATGATTACGGAAACCTTGGAGGTGGACGGTCTCGAACTGTCTCAGAATTCAGTGAAGACGAAAACGATGCCTACTTGGAAAGCATTGCTGTTGAATTTGAAGAAGTTGTGGAAGATGTAGCAGAACCTATTGCTGAACTACCTGAACCAGAGCCACCGGCACCTGCAGATTCACTAGACGAACTAACTGATGCGCTAGATGTACCTCCAGCACCTGATTTCGGTGATGAAGCAGGCGCTTGAACACAAGCCTAAGTCTTGGCGTGAATCTTCACGATTGCGCCATCTTCCAATTCGTGCTCAGCACCGATAATTCGGCCGGTTCTTCCATCAGAAGCCCTAATGAATCCCTCACCCAAATCTGTGTGAACTGCAAAAGCCAAACCTTTGGCAGTTGTACCACTAGTGATTATGAGGGCATCGGGAAGTACTCTGCCATCACCGTCTGTCCAGTGAGTTTCATCTTGAACAGGGTAAGCAACTATCCTCTCAAGACGTTGGTAAACAACTTGAGTAAGTAAATCATTGAGGCCGGTTCCGCCCAATCTTTGTAATCTATCTGCCAATTCAGAAAGTCCTTTTTTCTGAGCATCATTCAAACTTGCTTCAGAATTAACTTCAAACTGTATATCTCCAGGTGTATAGAAAATTGCACCAGCTTTTGTGGCCCTGCGTAAAGCGAGTTCTGAGTCAGCACTACAAGAAATAAATAATCCACCAGAAGATGTTACCTCATTTTTTAATGATGAGAATGTTGCTTCTTCTGCAAGATCTGCTTTGTTAGCAGCCACATAGAGTGGAAAAATCTGGCGACGGAGAATATCAGATAATAGGCGGCGTTCTTCATCACCCCATACATGCATTGCTGGAGCATCTGAATGTTCACTACGGAAAGAATCGATAGCCATTAGAACATCATTTTGAGATGCCCCTATTCCTGTTAATTGGTCATGCAAGAAATTAATCAAACCAGATTCGCCTTCAGCCTGTATTCTGCGAACAGCTTTGGCCCAACCATTGGAAATAATACCATCAATCCATGCAGCCAACTCTTCTATCAAAAAGTGGTGTTCTTCCTCTGGACTAGAGCCACCTGAGCCAATTGGGTTTCCTTCAATATCAGTGCCGCCTGAAGCATCGACTACCTGTATCAAGGCATCACAACTAGCTAAATCTGATAGAAATTGATTTCCGCGACCACGCCCTTGGTGAGCACCTGGTACAAGTCCAGCAACATCAACAAGAGTAACAGGGACTAACCTTGAAAACTCATTACAAGCACCTGTTCTTGGTTCACAAATACTGCCGCCACGATTGAGGTCTGATTTTGGTTCTCTACCGCTAGCCTCTATTTTTGCTCGTAATTCTTTACACGCACATGGGGCATTTGTTGCTATGTATGTGACACCTACATTTGCATCTATTGTAGTAAATGGATAGTTCGCAATTTCAACTGCTGTTTCAGTTAAAGCGGCAAATGTGGTGGATTTGCCTACATTTGGTTTTCCAACCAATCCTATACGCATTCTGTTACTTCCCGATACAATGTTAGTACATTGGCTGAGATTCTAAACGCTCAATGATATCTGCCTTAGTACCACTATCTGATATTCCGATGGATTTGGCCAAATCAACAAGTTCTGACTTGAGTAAGCCTGAGAGATTTGCTGGAAGTTCTACAACTTCTTCATCCTCTTCTTCCTCTTCAACTTCATCTTCAACTTCATCTTCTTCAGTCTCTTCTTGAATAATATTTGATGCATTTGCTAGAGATATTCGGCCACTACTATCTGAATTACCTTCCATTGTAATGACTGTATCACTACCTGCGCCTGCAGCAAGTAAACTACGGATAGATGTTGAACCTGTAATTGTCATTGATGCTGGAGCACCCATTGCTGCTGGACCTGAATCTGATAGCAAAGTTCCTCTGAAAGATCCTTGTAACATATTCTGAGCAGCAAAAATTCCTGACAATACTATGCCATAGAACATCATAGCCGCAAATGCCTCGACTCCTCCTGTATCTGCTGCAACTACTCCTGCATCTTCCAATGCAGATGATACTTCAGAAGAAGATAGAGAATGGTTTACATAATCTACAATAAATTGTGAGGAAGCATATCCAATAATTCCAATAGTTGAGAACCAGAAGGCCAACTTGGTTTTACATGTACTGAATAATGTACGACCACTAACTTCTGGGAATAATAGATGAGCGCCTCCAAGCGCTATCATTCCTATTACACCCCAAATTGCTAGGGAGTCAAGAGTGCCAGCGATGTGTGCAAGTTCGTTACCGCCACCGAAAGCAGATATTGATGCAAATAGGCTTCCTAATGTTACTGGTATTAACAAAATTAAACCAAGTATTGTGAATTTGACTCCATAAGATTCCATCACTCGGCCACTAGCTGTTTTTGTGATATTAACAACGGATGCAATAATTGGAAGTAGAGATAATGACAACAAAATTGAGACTACTGCTCTCATAAAGTGATCCATCTCTGGAACTACGGCTTCTGCTCCTAATGGCGAAAAGGTGAGGAAAGTTCCGAACAGGGCAAGGCCTGCAAGTGAACGACTCCATAGAGGAACACCCAAAGTTGAGGGCACTACGAAGTGTGCAACACCTAGTGCTTGTGAAAACAACCAGCCGCCAAATAGAACCTTCACCAATAGCCACGAAAGTGTGTGATTCTCTCCACTAAGTAGTATCATAGCAACTGGACCAAGCCAGATAAACGCTGCAAAGCCCATGACGATGAACCATTGTGGAATCATAACTGGTGAATCAGATTGAGCCATTGTCAATAGGTGGTTAGCAAATAATGGTAATGCTAGGAGTGAAAGAAGAATGTAGTAAATAGATGGTAATTCAAACCAATCACTACTACCAATTAAATCAGTGTGTGCAAGAATTAACCCTGCTGCAACTACTGCACTCCATACAAATGCAAGCAAAGCAGTTGTTGCTTCGTTCGCCATGCGGCCATTACAAAGACGGCTCTGAATAGTAAAACCCGCAGCGATGAGAATCATAGATAGAGCGCCGAAAGCAGTTACAACATGTACTGCAGCAGTTGATTGTTCAACACTTGGCGAATATCCAATCGCCCCTAGTGAGCTAAGCGCTGATGGCTCGTAGGTGCTCCAAATGTTGAGGAAGGTGAGAGTTGAAGCAATAATAAACCAAAATATTCCATGAGCAAACCAAGTTTTTGCGCCACTTCCTGCACGGTCTTCCATTAAATCGGCTGCGGGTCCAAGTCCCTTACCTAACATGAAAGTGGACATATCTCTAGCAAATGAGCCGAATGGCCCAAGTCCTCGGCCTGCGAGAAACCGGACAAATAACAACCAAACAACGTATGTGATGAATATAGTTCTAACTTCCATGAAATCACCTCACTCCGCGATGCTCTCTCCAACAAGCATTGCCACCAACATCCCAAGTCCTAATATGACTCCTGAAATGAAGAACCAAACCAAACTATTGCCAAGTGCACTAAACAAAGGCAAGATATCACTTAGCCCAGGGAAGGGATGTCCAGGATACAATACACCATACAAAATGATGAACGAAAGTACGCCCACTAAGCTCATTGTCCAAACAGCAGTAGAAGATGCTGGTTCACTATTTCCCTGTGTCATTTCGGGTAGTTCAGTCATGTTATCACCATAGATTGCCTAAAGGCAATCTTTCCGAGTTCAAAGTTGTCCTTAAGCATTAGCCGACCGCATGATGCAAAATTATGGAGACATTAGGGAATCTTCAATGCTCATTCTGCGGTTAATTCCAACACCCAACGGAGCCGGAATAGTGCCGTCTAATTGGATCTCGGTGGCCCAGACTTTCTGACACTCACAAGAAAGCCCATCGAATTCTTCAATTTCACAAGAGACGGAATACCTCTCAATAGCAGCGGCTACATCTTTGTCGCATTTACCACAATTGTGAGCACCTCTAGCTCTACCGGCTGCAGTAGGGTGCACAATCAAACGCCCCTCTATAGGATGTACTTGACGAATCATCTCAACCAATGACCATAGCCAAGGGGGGCGATATTCTCGGTGGCGGTAGAGTCTGTCAACTATGGTGTTTCGTTGGATATTCATTGGATTAACACTGACCTCATCTGAAAGCGGAGATACTTGGCGAATCCATTCAACACAGTGGTGAAGAGCATCTCCTTCTGACATGAATGGTGGTTTGAACAGCAAATAGGTCTTGACCTCCAAATTATTTGCTCTAAGTGTTTCAACGGCTCTGTGCCACTGTTTTGTTGAAAATCCCTTGTTACAATGAAACTTCAATACTTCATCGTCATATGCCTCGAGGCCCACTGCTACTACACAACCAGGATGTCTTTCAGCCACCCACGCCATCTTTTCAGGAGTACACATTTCTGCTCTAGCCTCTACTATCAAACGAAGCCCGCGCTCGTGCGTTTCACGGAGAATTGCCTCCTGCCATTCTGGAGGGTTTTCTCTATCTTCAAAGAAAGTCCCTGAGGTGTAAATTTTGATTACTTCTGAACCTTCAAAATCATTTGTTTGCTTTTTGGCATCTTCCCATTGAGCCATCAAATCTTCAAGTCCAACATCATCTCTTACGTCGTTGAAATAACCACAAAAAGTACAACCTGAATTCCACCACCAAACACATCCACGACTACGGAAAATAACAGTAGTCGCCTGACTAAACGTACCATCTGGGAGACGCTCCGGCGTAGTGTAAACTACAGCGGGCTCAGTAGCATCCCAAGATTCACGCTTGCGAATAGAACCGGGTGTGTTTTCTGAGGCCTTAACCAAATGGTGTATTTTCAGAGGCGAGTTTTCACTTGGAATCACTCCAAAAGAACAAGAATCACTGCCTTCAACCATTTGCTTCAAATCAGCCGGTCGGCCTTTTACAAATGAACCCTCGGTTTTGATTACCCTGCTTTAACTCTGATTTTGCCAAATTATTTACATAAAAATATCTTATATTATATCATTAATTAAAGGTGTGCGGTTATAGGCTGAAGAGGCCTCGCGGGATGTATGCAAGCACTCAAGGAAAAATTACCATCTGCTTATGTTGAAGGATTATCCGAGGAAGAAAAGAAATCCTGGAAAGGCTGGTATTTCTTCGATTGGGCGAACCAAGCCTATGCACTCACAGTAATGACTGTCATTGCACCGGCATTAATGGCTAGTTTGTACAACAAAGCCACTGGTACTCAAACTGGTGATTCATTCTATGCAACAGTACTTACTCTTTCAATGATATTTGTAGTTGCAACTGCTCCAGCATTGGGCGTCATTGCTGACAGAATGCCTGTAAAGAAGAAATTACTGAAATGGTATACTGTTGCTGGTATAGCGTTCACCGCATTGATGGGTGCAGCGCCCTACTTTGGCTCCGATGGATACATCGTTCTCGCCGTCATGTTCACAATTGGAACCATTGGTTTCACCGGTGGTAACGTCATCTATTACTCATTCATGCCTTATCTAGGCGAAAGAGAAGATCAGGACAAAGTGTCAACTTGGGGATACATGTATGGATTCATGGGAGGTTCGATGCTACTTATTTTCCACCTTATCATTCTAATGGTGCCCCAATTTGGTTGGGATACAAACTTCAGAATCGCTGTCGTCTTTGTGACATCTTCACTATGGTGGTGGGGATTCGGCGCATTGATGTTCAAATGGACTCCTGAACCTGAAATTCATTCTGAAATGGAATGGAATGGGGTGGTGGATGCGACAAAAGTTGCATATAGCCAAGTCATCAAAACAGCAATTGAGATTCGAAAATTCAAGGTACTCGCTTTCTTCTTACTCGCCTATCTACTGTTCTATGATGGTGTCAACACAATCGCCAGCATGGCGAGTGCATTTGGAGAATCTGTGTTAAGACTAAATCCAAGTATGAATGTCATGCTGTTATTGACCGTAAACGTTGTCGCTATTCCAATGACTTTCGTCTTTGGGAAATTAGCTGAAAAGAAAGGTACGAAATTTGCTTTGATGTTGGCACTACTAATCTACTGTGCAGTCGCCGTTGCAGCAGCTGGTTTTGCTCCACTTGAGTTAGAAGGTGAAGAACACGCTGAACGCTACGATTTTCAATTTGAGTGGAATGAGGATACGGGTCTGTATGAAATGACTACACTCTACGATAGAGGATATGAAGGGTGGATTGCTGAAGATTCAGATGGTGATGCTGCCTTCCGAAATGCTTTCCAAGAACACTTTCCAGAAACGGATTATTCTGTAGAAGCTGCCGGGGAAAGTACGCTTGGAACCGGATTGATGGTCTGTTTATTCATTTTGGTCTTAGTCGTCTTACTAGGTGGCGGACTCATGTGGCTGCAAGAACGTGAAATGGGTATGATGGGCGTTTTTGCAGCATTCTTACTAGTAGGCGTCGGTATCTTTGGTGCATCATTCCTTGCTGAACAAGCTGAAGCAAAGGAAGATGAGGCTGCCAAGACAATTACAGAGACTGATGCCATTGCACTTGCTGCGGCTTTCGATGACGAAGATGAACACCGGTTCTCCATCATCATTGTCGGTGGACCTGAAGGTTCCACCATCGCAGGTGCTTCAGAAGTAGGAAATACACACCCAACGATTGTCGACCAAGGTGGACCTGTGGATGGGTGGGCCTCAACCATGCGCAGTATGATATGGGCGCCACTGGGTATCAGCGTCTCCTTACAATGGATTATCCTCGGCCTATTTGTTGGATGTGCAATGGGCTCAGCAGGGGCTCAGGCTCGTTCTATGTTTTCTCAATTGACCCCTAAAACCCGCACATCTGAATTCTTCGGATTCTTCGGATTCCTTGGAAAATCCGCTGCAATGATTGGAACTGCACTCTACGCAATTGCGAGTACTACATTCGACAGTCGTGTCGCATTGTTATCAATTACAATAGTCATTCTAGCAGGAACCTATCTCGCTAGCAGAGTAGATCTTGATGAAGGTATACGTGTCGCACAAGAAGAAGATGCTCGCAACAGTGGAGAATCAAATATAGAAGAGTGATTTCATGGCTAATCCATTGAAGGGATTTCGTTGGATTCAAGGCATACTTTCCTTGCTTGTCACACCTCTTGGATTCATCCTTTGGGGCCTTGCAGCAGTACCAGCCATCTTGCTGTATTGGAAAATTGGCGACGAAACTGCAACATGGATACTATGGCAACGAGCCATTGCAATAGGGGCAACTCTTGGTATTGGTTTCATGCTATGGTGTTTCAGTGATTTGATAATAATTGGAATACTTGGTCGTATCATACGCCCTCAACTTGAAGAAGCAAGGGAGCCAACTGAAAGTTGGTTGACAATACGTTGGGCCTTTCTCTCGCTATTTCACCGACTTGCATTACCTGCATTGAAATGGATGGTACCTTCATTTGTTGGAAACGCTTACTATCGTATGATGGGATGCAAAATAGGGAAAGGTGCTCAACTTAATTCACCATTCATCAATGATTGTTTCATGGTTGAAATTGGCGCACGCACAGTAATTGGTGGAAACGCTGTCATCAACGGGCATCTATTTGAA
>DASCSU010000009.1:0-23765 GCA_034399495.1 Candidatus Thalassarchaeaceae archaeon | reverse complement strand
GTAATGGTTGGTGAAATTGACATGCCAAATACCCCAAGTGATACCTTCGATGTCCTTTCTGAAAACCTTGGTGATTCCGAAATAGAAGAAGGGGGCTGGGATTCCGAATTAGATGACATCGAAGAGGATGATACCGATTTCAAAGTCTCTGCAAAGCACCGAATCAGTGACAATGTGTCCGAAATAATAGAGGCAGAAACTCCCACTATAACACCAACAAACTCTAAGAAAAAATCTCATAAGGCAGAGAAGAAAAGAGGAAGTTCTCCATCAAACAAGAAAAATAGTCAGGCCACAAAAAAGGAGAAGAAAAAGCGGGCCAAGGGGAAAGTTGGCCACACAAGGGGACCTGGTATAGACCTCAAATGAGCCCTTGAAACCAATAAAAAGTGGGATTGAATTTGGGACCAATGAAAGCCCATTCATTCTTCTTCGCTCAACGATTCATTATTTTCAACAGGCCGAAGGTCTAGCATGAAACTAAATACAGTGAAGACAATACCTAGGACAAGCAAAAATTCCCACATCGCCGCATTGTTTAATTCTGGGTAAATTGAAGATGTGCAAAACTCCATCATATTATGACTAGATGAGTTCCAAGTGTCCCAATCAAAGCCATCGATCCAAACTTTAGATTGGGCGGCAATCACTTGCCACAACCCTATAATTGCAATCAAAGAAGGAACCAAACGAGCGGTGAGAATTGTGCGAAGTGAAGAACTGTTCCAATGAACACGAAGGGTCACAATATTTACTAAAATACACCAAAAAATACCTTTGTAAAATATATCAAATGCATAACTACCATGCATGTATCCATCTACATTCCAAGGTGTCTGGCCCACCATGTAGCAAGAGTGGGCTGCAATCATTCCAGGAACAATAGCACTATGATTTAGTAAATGCCAGATTATTTTCGCATTATCATGAATTAGTTGTTCTCTATTATGCATTTGAAGTTCAAACATCACCCATATCACAGTAATTGAAGAAAGCAATGTTCCTAGACTGAATATGAAATCTCCCGGCTGATAAAGGTCGAAGTCTGAGATGAATGGCATGTATGCTTTGCATCCATTACCAATCCAAGTCAAATAACATAATATGAGCCATGTAAGAGTTACACCAGTAAAAATCTGTAGTGAAAGACGCTTGCGCTGGCGTTGCTCCATGCCCCTTGGAAAAGCATTTGAGATATCAACCCATCATAATTCAATTTAGAAAAATAAATGTATAATTAAGTAAACATTGTCGAGTGTGCATGGAACTAACAATTTCAGCCTTGATTCGGATTTCAATTGGTGTAGTAATACTATTGTATGTTGCCAATTGTTTGCTCAATCAGAAAGTATGGATACGCAAAACATTTTCTTGGGGGTCAAAAGAGGAATTTCCAAAGATTTTCCAAATGAATATCATTGGTGGGATGTTGATTGGATTGTTTATGGTTGCAAGTCCATTCTTGTGGTAATCAATATAGCAACTACGAAAATCACTCACTTTCATCTCGCTCTTTTCTCGCTTTCATCAACTCGTGAGGATTTGGCTCACCCTGTACCTCTTCACCCTTGATGTTCAGTGTAGCACTGACTCCCAAAGCTATGCAAACTACGGCGAGAACTCTTGCCATGTTGGCAGAACCAAATATTGTACCACCTGCAAAATACAGTCCAAAAAGTGAAACTGCTGCGCCAAAACAGAGTATTGTCATGATCTGTTGAGTGATTTTTTCTGAACGGTCGGTCTTGGAAAGTGACCCTATACTTACCCAGATAATGAACGAGCCGACGCAGGTTATTGTCGATAAGCCCTCCAACAACTCCACTAGAGCCATATCTCGGGGAGGGCGGTTCAGCATTTCAACCGCGCGAGGGTTCAAGCGAGGCGACCTACCCAATAGCCATGAGTGAGTGCATGGTATCCATCAAAGCGTGGGCCCTACCCATAAGCAGACGGGAAGAAGCGCCCCATTATTCTAAAGCACAAATAGCAACTGTTCTAGAACAAGTTGCCACTCTTTTGAAATTGAAAGATGCTAATCCTTTCAGAATTAGAGCATATGAAAACGGTAGCCGTATCATTGCATCATTAGATGATGATTTGTGGGGACTAAGTCAATCTGGAAATATTACTGAAGTCAAAGGAATTGGCAAAGGAATTGCTGCTCTTATTTCCGAATCTTTAGGCGAAGGAACTTGGGGTGATTTGCAATCACTCTACGATGAAACCCCACCCGGGATGATCGAAATGCTAGCAATACCAGGACTAGGCCCTAAGCGAATCAAGCAATTGCATGAGGAGTTAGGCATAGATTCGATTTCTGAACTATCTGCTGCCTGTGCTGATGATGCTATTTCCCCTCTAGAAGGATTTGGTGAAAAAAGCCAGCAGAAAATTCTCGATGGGATCGATTTACTGGCACGCTTCCAAGGCAGAAGACGCCTCAATGTTGGACTACTATATGCTGAGGCCTTTGAAGCAATAGTAGCAAGAATTGACGGCGTGGAGCATGCTCAACTTGCAGGAAGTGCTCGCCGCCGCCGAGAAACCATTGGTGATCTCGATATTGTTGCGGCAGTGAAACCTGAAGATGTTGAAGCGGTAACTGAGGCTATTCTCGCAATACCAGATATTGCTGAAGTCAAAGGAGCAGGAGATAGCAAAGTAAGCGTTGTTCTTGAAGCGAGTATCCTCCAGCATAACATGGATTTAGGGACACTTGATGGTGGCATCTACCAAGCAATTGGGGGTGATGACTACTCAGGCTTGGAATCATCTGGAACTATTGATGCACAAGTTCGCTTGGTCCCACCTCATGTCTTTGCCTTCACATTAGCCTACTTCACTGGTAGCAAAGAGCACAATATACACATGCGACAACTAGCTATTGAAAAGGGGCTGAGACTCAACGAATTTGGCTTGATTCCCGATGAAAAAGTGGGAGAACTCAAAGGGTTTGAAACCGCAGAGTTTTCTCTGCCTGCAAAAAATGAAGAGGATATCTACCATCACCTTGGATTAGACTGGGTACCTCCTGAACTACGGGAGGACATGGGGGAAGTTGATGCTGCCAAGGATAAAACACTCCCAAGACTTGTCATGCCTACTGACTTGAAGGGCTCATTTCACAACCATACCATCCTATCTGATGGTGTTGCAACACTTGAACAGATGGCGGCAGCGGCAATGGATTTGGATTGGGAATTTCTCGGCATTGCTGACCACTCTCAGATGCTCAATATAGGAGGGCGTCAAATTGGTGCAGATGCTGAAGACCTCTTGAAGCAAGGTGAGAAAATTCGCTCTCTCAACGAAATGTGGGCAGATGGGGGCAAAAATTTCCGACTCCTACATGGTGCTGAGTGCGACATACTTCCAGATGGTTCGCTTGACTATGATGACGAAATAAGAAAGCAACTCAGCCATGTTGTGGCAAGCGTCCATCAACTTCCAACATGGAGAGCACGGGACGAGGTGGAAAACACTGAGGCGCTCATCAAAGCAATTGAAGATCCAACCTGCACCATTTTAGGACACCCCACCGGTAGAATTCTACAAGTTCGTGAAGGATATGATGTAGACATGCATGCTGTACTTCGTAGAATGGGTGAATTGAATGCAGAGGGTGAGTTGAAATCCGTAGAAATCAATGCTAGCCCATATCGACTTGACCTAGACTGGCGGTTTTGTCACTTTGCTCGTGACCAGGGCGTACCCGTATGTATCAATCCTGATGCTCACGATACTGCTGGGCTCAGGGACGTATGGTTTGGTGTGCAGATGGCGCGGAAGGGATGGCTAGAGCCGAAGGATTTGCTGAACTGCTATACTGGTGAAGAAATTGAGGCGCTTTTGTCTTGATGAATGAGCCGAAGGTTCATGCAATTCAGCCTCTACCCCTATCCCATGGGAGTAGCTAGGGCAGTCGTGTTTGGCGGCGTTTCTGTATTACCAGCTATGCTCATTGGAGTTATTCTCTTTCTAATAATGGGGGGGGCCAACGAAGACTGGTCAAACTGGATGTGGGGACCTTGCTACATTCTGCCTATTGGTTTGATAATTGCCGCCACAGCATACGGATGGAAAACTGATATCACTGTAGAAATGGAGTGATTCTGGTGAAAATTGGCGAAAAAGTCACTGCTATAGGAACTCTACTTGACGAGTTATATCCTGAACAACCCATCCCCCTACAACACCGCGACCCATACACCTTTTTGGTGGCCGTAATGCTATCAGCACAAACTACTGACAAGAAGGTGAATCAAGTAACTCCTACTCTATTTGATACGGCGGGCAGCCCTGCTGAAATGGCCACCTTGGAAATTGAAGAAATTCGTGACATCATCAGAGAAATCGGACTTGCTCCGACTAAGGCAAAGAATCTCCATTTGATGGCTCATCAACTACTTGATAGGCATGAGGGAGAAGTCCCTAAGACATTTGAAGAGTTAGAGGCTTTAGCAGGAGTAGGCCACAAAACAGCCAGTGTAGTAATGGTTCAAGCATTTGGAGTTCCGGCATTTCCTGTTGACACACATATTCACAGGTTAGCAACCCGTTGGGGCCTCAGCGAAGGTCGAAATGTGGTTCAAGTTGAAAGAGACCTGAAGAATTTGTTTCCTGAAGAGGAGTGGGCACGACGACATTTGCAGATCATCTTCTTTGGAAGAGAACACTGCCCGGCTAGAGGACATGATTCACTTGATTGCCCTATCTGCTCATTTGCCTCCTAAATTGTTCAATAAATTGAGCGTCAGTATTAGGTGTATAGACTGCTGGGGGGATACATGACAACAAGATTTGAGGTCGGCGACAAGGCTCCTGAATTTACGGCAGAATTGACAGATGGAAGTGAAGTTACTCTTTCTGAGATGCTTAAAGAAAGTGGAGTAATACTCTACTTCTATCCGCGCGATAGCACCCCGGGATGCACCACTCAAGCATGTGATTTTCGTGACAATATTGGTTCACTGAATACTAAAGGTTGGAGAGTAATTGGAGTATCCAAAGATTCTGCCAAGAGCCATCAGAAATTCATCGACAAACATTCTCTTCCATTCGAATTGATTGTAGATACCGAGACGGAATTACACCAACTATACCAAACTTGGACAGAGAAGAAGCTCTATGGCAGGACATATCTCGGTTGCATTCGTTCTACATTTGCCATTAATCAGGATGGAACTTTTGCATGGGTTGGCTACAAAGTAAGAGCATCAGGGCATGTTGAAAAATTGATGGATGAACTGAATATCTAAGTCAAACATTAAACAAAACGCTTGAATGAAGTGACTTCAAGCAATAAATCGAAGTGAGGCCATGAGTGAGACTAACGGTGATTTAGTTGGCAAGCGATACGACCTAGGAAATGGTTCTGTCGCGTGGGGCCCATGCCATGTTGGCAAAGAGGCAATCTTCGGTTCCGATTGCTCAGTTGGTGCACTTGCCCATGTTGGTAGTGAGGCCATATTAGGTGACAGGGTTAGGGTCCAAGGCGGAGCATATGTCGCATCAATCTGTCAATTGGGTGATGATGTTTTTATCGGTCCAAATGCCACTCTTCTCAACGACCGTCACCCACCAAGCCGTGACCGGAAAAAATGGATGCCAGTTATTGTTGAAGATAGTGCAGTCATTGGAGGTGGTGCTACAATTCTACCAGGCGTCACTATTGGTCAAAAAGCAGTTGTGGCTGCAGGTGCTGTGGCCACTAAAGATGTGCCACCTAGTGAAGTGTGGGGTGGAGTACCAGCACGCTTTCTAATGACAAGAGAAGATTACGAAGCAAGCCGGACTGATGGAGGGAGCCAATAATGGAACCCGAACAGAGTAAAGAGGCTGTCAAGGATTTCCTAAGTCGTTGTATCGCTTATGCAAATGAAACAATTGCTCGCAAGACTGAATCAGCTGATGACCCCGAAGGGCTTGCTAAATGGATCGCCTACAGAGATTATACTCTATACGCCCTCAATGAAGTAGAGAATGGGGAATTAAACCACTGGTTCGAATAAATCGTCAAACCTCTTCAGGGATTCCCAAATGGTGAGTGGTTGTATCTACGACCGCCCCTGCGCCGGGGACAAGAAGTAATGTCTCTACACTATTCAAAGCAAATACAGGAGCGCCTAGTCTTTCTGACATACCGCCTAACTCTCTTCTGCAAGCATCTTGTTGTGCCTTCATGTGTTTCAGATCACGTAGGTCTACCACTACCATGTCGCCACCTAGCAATCTCTGTGTAATTCCATGAGTGGGCAATCTGTGAAGTTTGTCGGGCTCTACATAACGAATTGCCCGCTTAGGAGTGGGTAGCCTACTTCGAGACCACACCTGCCACTTTTTTTCACCTAAATCATGGAATTTTTCAGTCAATAGGACCTCTACTTCAGAAATTTTCATCTTCTGATTTGCTTCCTCTTGTGTTGGCCCTGTTTGATTGCTTTCAGAAACGCCTTCGTTGGGATCAGGCAGGCCGAAAAAGGAGTAGATGTTGGACATGTTATCACTTTGAGGATATTTGACTATACCCTTCTCATCCCCGATATCATTTGAGGGTAATGCTTGCGCAAGGGGTTCTGAGAGGGATTTCATTCCTCTTCTTCATTATCCGAAGAGGCATCTGATACTTCTTCTTCATCACTATGCAATAGTTGTTCATCGCCACTTTTCTTTAATCCAACAGTTACGCCAACTGCAGCGAGTGCTCCAATAACTACAATCAACACGATGAGAAGATTACTGATTCCAGCAGTTTCACCCATAGCACCAAAGAAACCTCCGCTAACTTCTGAAACTTCTATTATCACATCAGAGGTTGAAGAATATCCCTCATCAGTAACTGTCAGTCGAATGTACTTGGTCCCAGGCGTATCAAAAGTGTGGCGTAGTGGGGAAATTCTAGAAGTGAACATGTCGGGATCATTTGCAGCATCACCATCACCATTTTCATCGGTTGTGGTATCCAAATCCCAAGTGAACATCAAGAGAGAAAGATCGGATACAGTATCACTAGTCCCATTGGTCCAAATTACTACTTCCTCACCAACAGCAACGCTTGTTTTTTCTGCAAAAGTAACCGCTTTAGGTCGAAGGTTAACTACTGTCACGTTGACTAAAGATTCTGCGACATCTCCGTCATCATCAGTTACATGGAAGCGAATGGTGTAAACTCCAGCAGATGGCCAAGAGTGGCTTATTGAAGCGCCGACATAATCACAGTCATCGAAATTAACTAGATTATCATCCGCATCATTTGTCAAATCCACATCCCAGCAAACTTGTAAGCTGCTTAAATCAGAGGGAGTGTCAGAAAATATTCCTGTCAATTCAAATGGCCTGTCTTCTCCTACTGGAAGTTGGGCAGTGAAAGGCTCACTTGTAGGAGGGACATTGTTTACTCTAACAAAACCAGTAATTATGCCACTACCTGCTCCATCATCATCAACTGCTTCTAGGTCAACTTGGTGGTTACCAGATTCTGTCCAAGTGACTTGTATCTCAGATTCTGCTCCTGTTGTTGATTCTTGCCAAGCAGCATCATTATTGGCACTTGGCTTCCAATTCCAAGTTAACGAATCTTGATCATTCATCGTATCAACTGCTTCGCCTTTGAGAGTCACTTCTTGGTCCTCGTCAACCTGCCATGTTTCTGGTGCTGGTTGATTATTATCAGCAGTACCGCCGCTCATTATCATGACAATATCTCGTGGGTCGATATTGGTTACTAGTAGAGGGTATTGGGCAGTCGTTGTTTCCCCATCATCATCAGTAACAACTAGTTCCATCAGAAAAATTCCTTCTTCCATAGGAGTCACAGTACAATGCATGGTGATAGGCCCCTCCACGCATTCATACGGTACCCCATCTGACCGAACAGGTGGATACCAATACGCATCTATTGGAGCATCTGAATCTAATGTATCTGCATCACCACTGTCAAAAGCATCGAAGGTGATGGCACTTTCTGCAGACAAATTTTCTGATGGCGAAGTGATATTGACCCATGGTGCCCTGTTCAATATTTGAATGACCATCGATGTTGCATCTTGGTCATTCTCCTCATCTGTAATTGTCAGATCAATAGAGAAATTCCCATCATCTGACCATGCAATAGGCATCTGACAATCAGGTTCCTCAAATATCTCAAATTGATTTACATCAACTTCTACCTCAAAGGTGCAATGTAAACTTCCACCATCGCCATCAATACTACCTGTAGCATCCAACATGATTCCAGTTAGCGTGGAAGTAGGACCTACTGATGCTAAGTCGACAACTGGGATATCTCCAATAAAAATAGGGAATAATGCCAAATCATTGCTTTGGTTAACATCTTCAGTCATCAAATCATCAGGGTCAACCTCAAATGAAAAATTAGCAGGTCCTAACGGCTGGGATTGGGGGATTGTCCATGAATATTGCAAAGTTTGTTCACCCACTGGGGGCAATGCATCGATATTCAACCTTTGAGAAGAGGAATCTAATGCAATCATCTCTAATTCGGTAGCAGGACCTCCGCTCATACCTTTGTTATCAATTGGAACTGTAAAGTGAAGAACATCCCCCGCAATGGCATTGAATCCATAACTCGGGTTCAAAGTCATAGTAACATCCCCTCTAACTCTGACAACCGAAATCCCTCCTGGGCGCGGTCGGTAATCTAACTCAACCAGTTCTGCATCGAGAGTGAGAGTATCCACACCAACATTTTGTCCAACAGGATCCCAAGCAACAATTCCATGGCTAGCATAGTCATGGTTGGAAGGTGTAGTATCAAGAGGGTCGCTAGTATTCATTGAGAGAAACGCAGTACCGTTACTCTCAGTTGTTAAAGTGTACCATTCATCATCGTATTCGTATCTAAGAATAAATGTAAGACCAGATACTGGATTTGCACTAGCATCACTGACATTAATCCATACGTCAAGAGGAGTGTTGAGTGCCCAAGTGGGATACTCAAGGTCAACCTCGATGATAATATCAGGAGTAGCGGGCTGAAAATCTTTGAGATAGAAATCGACATACATACCAAGTGCATTCTCAAAATGACGCCATGCATCGTTCTTAGCCGTAGGGCACCACCATCTGAAAGACTCAACTGAGTCGTTCTCATCAAATGCAGTCACATTGTATGAATTGTCACAACCTGAATAGGATACTTCTGGATCGCCCACACTTACGACTGCATGGCTGGTCTCGTAAGCTAGGGTTTCATCGTCTCGGATTGTGAAGTAAAGGGATTCACCAGACCATGTATTGACATCCAAATAATCATTCATCCACTCTTCGCCTACACGCAGAGGGAAATCATAGTCTTCTCTAGGCTCATAATATGAGTCAGTAACTGTTACCTCTGCCACAGGTATTTCGATTACAGTACCTGCTAACAAAAAATTGACATTCATGTAAACTTGATTTCTGATAGTTGCAAAATCACCAGCACGAATGATTTCTGAAGATTCGTATTCTATAGTTACATCACCTAATTTATCATCGAGAGTAATGTTTTCACCAATAAATTGGCCTGTTGATTTAATATCATAAGCAACTGAACTGTGATTGTCAACAGTCCATGTCATAACATCATCAACCCACATGGATAACTCACCAGTCAAGGCCTCTGCATCAGTATCAACTCCAGCACTCTCAATCATTTCAACGACATCAAAAAAGCCATCATAAGTCCAACTATCACCCTCATACAATACTGGGACATCAACATCTCCATGTGAGTATTTAGCGCCCGCAAGGTAGGGATTCACTGGGACTTCATCAACTATTTCTTCCTGTTCAAAATCTAGTGAAATCGACCAACTACCAAGTAATATTAGAAGAGAGAACGTTAATGGAATTAGTAATTTAGCACAGGGGGCTTTTGCTCCACTCATAAAGTCGGGGGAGTGTTTAGACTTCATCAACAATGCGCAAGGCAATAATAATCAAAATCAGGCGAAATAGTAACTAAGATACTTCAAAGATCGAAGTCTAGACCGCCAGTAGCACTGTTATCACTCGCTGCAGATTGTTCTTCTAACCACTGAGCTCCGTAATGCTCCCACTGCTCCATTGACCACCCCTCAGGTAGCCCTAGGGCTGGAACTGGAGGAGCTGTTGAAGTGGATGCAAAGATGTCGTCAAGTGAGGCTACATCAATTTGTGCTGGAGCCTCAGCAACTGGTTGTTGAACTTGAGGTGGTGAATACGCTTGTTCTGTCTCTTGTGCGGGTGGTACCCCTGCTGGAGTTTCAGCCACAGCAGGTGGTGCATCTCCAAAAGCATAAGTTGGTGGTGCTGCTGTTGGTGAAGGTTCACTGTAAAGTGCACTATTTACCATCCAATCATCATTTGAGGAACCCTTGTTTCTGAACATTGAGAGACCAAGTACTATCAGTAAGGCAACAAGGACCAATCCAAGAGCTATCACAATGTTTGAAACGCCACCGACTCCTTTGGAATCAACCCATCCTAGGACGCCTGAATCATCTGGAATTACCGTGATCACAATATCAACTGTTGCAGGATTTGTAAAATTCTCATCATATACTGTAAGGCGGATGTTCTTTGTTCCTTCTGATGCAAACGTGTGTCTGAGTGGCTCCCCGTAGGATGTCACTGCTTGGATATCATTGAGTGGATTCCCATCATCATCAAAATCTGAGGATGAATCGAAATCCCAGTTGAAAATTAACTCAGGCATATCTGATGAGGAGTCTGTGGTTTCGTTAGTCCATATGACCAATTCCTCACCAACTTGAACTGTCAACTTTTCTGGAGTTGCAACAACATTAGGCTTCAAATTCACCACCGTTACATTCACAAATGCTTCGGCCGAATCTCCATCATCATCAGTCACATGGAATCTAATCATCTTCTGACCTGAATCTGTCCAATGGTGGGTGATGTCTGCTCCTACGAAATCACAATCATCCATAGTATCTCCATTTTCATCGAAATCTACTGCGAAATCTACATCCCAGCAAACTTCCAGTGTTTCCATATCTGAAGCAGTATCACTGAAAACACCTGTCAAAGAGAGTTCTCGATCTTCACCAATAGGCAAGAGAGGAGAGAACTGTTCAACAGTTGGTCCCACATTCATTACGCGTACCCAACCATTAGCCACCCCACTACTTTCACCATCATCGTCAATTGCTTCCATAGCAATAACATGAGAACCTGATGTGTTCCAAGAAACATCAATTTCAGATGTTGAACCTACAGTCTCTACATACCAACTAGGATTAACATCAACATCTGGTTGCCAGCCCCATGTTAGAGAATCCATATCATTGAGTGAATCATGAGCTGTACCCTTTAGAGTAACTACCTGATCTTCCATGACCTCCCAAATAGGAGGGTTTCTGTCATCTGTTATTTCTACAGAGTCGTTCCACATTGTGATTTCTGCATCGCTAGGCGCAATGTTAGTTACTACAAGATTGAATTCTCCAGTAGTGAAATCACCATCATCATCTTGAACAGTTACCTGTGCTGTGAAAATCCCTTCTTCCATAGGAGTTATCGTGCATGTTGCTTCAACAAGAAGTCCACTTTCACATACATACTGTGAACCATCAGATGCTGTGGGCAATTGCCAAAGGAAATCTACAGGCGCCTGAATATTCAAGGTGTCAAGATCGCCTGAATCTGAAGCGAAGAATACATTTGGAGATTCCACGGGAATTGTAGGGTATTGTGAAGAAACGTTCACCCAAGGAGCACGGTTTAGTATCTCAACATCAATGAAGGTTGAATCTTGGTCATTTTCATCATCTGTAATGGTCAGCCAAACGCGGTATGTCCCATCATCACTCCAAGTGTTCTCAAGTAGGCAATCTTCTTCCTCAAATGTCTGATTCGTGGCCACATCTACCTCAACAACGAATGTGCAGTGAGGTAAACCACCACCATCTGGGTCATTGCTATTCCTAGCATCAATGTGTACTTCAGTCAATGTTTTAGCGGCCTGAGTTTGGGTAATGTTTGCAGTTGGAAGACGTCCAATGAAAACTGAGAAATTAGCGGCATCGTTACTCTGATTAGCATCCATTATCATCAAGTCATCAGGGTCTACCTCAAAGCCCAATTGAACTGTGCCAATTGGCTGTGTATTTGGGATAATCCAAGTTACTTGGGTAGATGCCTCCTGTAAACCACCCAATGCAGGAACTGAGCCCCTACTGGTGGAACCATCCGGTGCTGTGACCTCCAATTCGGTAGAAGGGCCAGATAGGAACCCTGCGTTCAAAACAGGGATATTGAAAACAAGAGTATCGCCTGGAATCGCGTTATATCCCAATGTCGGATTGAGAGAAGTGCTTACTCCATCTCGGGTGCGCTCAACAGAAACACCACTAGGACGAGGAAGATAATCAACTGCTGTCAAGTGTTCGTCCAAAATGATTGTGTCCACGCCTAATGTCTTGCTACTACTAATCCAAGCGATGACTCCGTGACTAGCATATTCACCTGGAGAAATCCAACTTGGAGAAGGGTCCAATGCATGATCAGAATCAAACCTGATGAAAGCAGAACCGTTAGATGCAGTGGTAAGTGTAGCAGAGAAACCAACACATTCGTAACGGAATTCAACCGTTTGACTACCAATGGGATTTCCAGAACCATCGGTGATATTGACCCAAGTTGATAGATTAGTGTCTAATGGCCATGCGGGATAATTAAACTCAACATCAATTTCCATATTTCTAGTGACCAAATCTACGCTCTTCAATTTGAAATCTACTGACATCCCTAGATCAATATAGATATGCCTCCAAGCATTGTTTTTGACTGCGGGGCACCACCATAGGAATCCCTCTGGGACCCATGTTTGGTTATATGTGGTAATATTGTAGGAGCCGCTGCAACCGCTGTATGGTACACCAGGGTCGCCTTGACTGACCACACTGTGGCGGCTAGAAGAGTGAGAGGATGTATCATCTGGGATTGTAAAATAATCTGATGAGCCAGACCAAGTGACATTGTTGGTGTAATTATTGGTCCATGTATCTCCAACACGTAGTGGGAAATCATACTGCTCTTGTGGCGGGGTGTAACTATTGGTAACAATAATATGACCTACGTCAATAGTGATGATGAACACTTGGAATGTGACATCTATATCCATTGTCATCTCGATAACAGCAAGGTCACTAACGCGGATATAATCTACCTCTAAGTAATCTACATCAAGATTACCACTATATCCAGAAAGTTCTACTCCATTCGCCTCAAATAAACCTTCATATTCAACTTTGTATACTAGTGTACTTTGGTTCTCAACAGTCATTGTTAGAATGTCTTTGACTTCCATATCCATCTCACCAGTAATGGTCTGAATGTTAGAAGATACGCCATTGTCAGTCAATAGTGAACCAACATCCATGAATCCATCATAGGTCCATTTATCTCCGATTCGCCAAGCGGGCACATCGACATCCCCGCCAGATGCCTTTGAAGATGAAACGAAAAAGTTGGGGGGATCAGCTAATTCGTTATCATTATCCATGTCTGAATGTATCATTAGAGATAGGTTACTCAGCACCAAAATCAAAATCAAAAGGAATGTTTGCGCGCTACGAAAACTCCGGTCAGATATATTGCCCATACAATGGGCACAATGCATTGACTTCATCAATGATGCCCTAAGGAGATTTTTCACCTATGGTGAAGTTGAAAATGACGAATGTTGATATTGGGCGCATAATCAAACAAAATAAAGCCATAATCTAATGCCGCTTAACAGTGCAGCAGAATACATCCACGCCATCATCAGACGTCGCACGAAAGTTGTGCTTGGTCGCCACCCAGTGACATTCTCAAACACCTCTTTGACGAACCAACCTTCTTCGTGATCATCAACAAACTCTTCTCCTTTGAGCAGAACTTCCCAGGTGGTGAAAATACACCTTCGATGATTCAAACGCCAGTGGATTCTAGTCGCCAATGTTAGAGGGAGGTGAACAAGCCAAGCCTGCCACCAAGGCAAAGCCCAGCCAATTATGAGAAAAACGAATACAAGATAATGCCCCATTCGGACCAGTTTGGCAGCAACTGCTCTCATCAATAACACATCAAAGTACGAAAAGTCTGAGAGCCGAAATAACCCAACAAATATACATGCCAAACTCTGACATATTTGTCACTATATTTTCAGAAGGTGTATATTTTCCTAGTATAGCTTTAGTCAATCGATAAATGAAGCCGATTTGTTCAGTGGTGCCTGCTTTAGAGTCCCCCCGAAGCTTGTGTTCCAATGTGGTGAAGAAGCATGTTCCATTATTCGTTAGCCAATGTAATTTCATGACTGGAACAAGAAGAAGATGAAGTTGCCATGCTTGGGGCCAAGGTAACATCCAGCCAATCCCAGTAAAAGCCACAATACAGATGTGGAACCATTTCACCACTTCTGCAAGCAGAATGTGTGTTTTAGGGATTTCAATATCCGCTAGGATATCTTCAACAGCGGTCTGCGCCATGGACATGCGAACAGGTTAAGCGTTATCAGAAATACCCTCAAAAGGTAATTCTGAGGCAATAGATGACCTAATTATTTCAAAGAAGGTCAGCCAATTCGTCTTGGATAATTTGTACTGCCTCAAGAATTTCATCCTTGTGACGTGCACCAGTTATCACCATCTTACCACTACCGAAGATTAAACAAACAACCTTGGGGTAATCTAGACGGTAAATCAAACCAGGGAATTGCTCTGGTTCGTACTCAACCTTGTCAAATGGAAGGTGGAATGTCAAGTTGTTTAGATTCAACTTGCGTGGCTCACCTGCAAGAGGCTTTGTTGGCTCCCATTTGTCAAACCCATCGTAATCTTCAGGATAGTGAAGAGCGTAGGTTGCAACCATGTTCTGAACTTCAATCTGGACATCAGATAATTCCCATGTTTCGATACCTGCTGCACGGAGATCACCAATCATTCTCTCGATTCCAGTCTGAATGTTATCCTCGTTCTTTCCACCAGTACAAACAGCACGGCCGGAGCGGAACATCAAGATTGCAAGTTTAGGGTCGACCACACGGTAAACGACACCAGGGAATTGTTCAGGTTCATATTCACAATTCAACTGGATTGCGATATCCGGGAGGTTCAATTCTTCTGCCACCCTTGTTGAGGCAACGACATTCACTACTGTTAGACGGTCTTCATCACTTGTCATAGCCGGCGCCACCTACCTGCCCTATTTAAAGGGACGGATTTCTTAGTTCAAAAGCAAATGCAAATTTTCCAATTGAAAAATCAATTTTTAGAGGTGTTTTCAATCGAGACCCCTGGGGCACCTAATGGAGTCACCAAAACACGGCGACCTCGCATCTCAAGTGCGGCTGCTGTCTCGTCTGGTTTGTCAGTTAAGGCAAGCATACAACCACCCCCACCGGCACCTGTCAATTTAGCACCTAAACTAGTTCTTCTTGCAACCTCAACCATATCATCTAGTTCGGGGCAAGAAACACCTAATCCGACAAGTAACGTATGTGCTTCATTCATTAGAGTCCCTACTTGAATAAAATCTCCCTCTGAAAGTGCTGCCACCCCATTCCGAGCAACTTCACCCATTCGAGTAATATCTTCCATCTTAGCAGGATTGCGAGCGAGTAAATCTGCCACACCTTTGACCAAATCTGCGGTAGGTGCGTGAATACCAGTATAGCCCACAACTAACCACATTTCACTAGCAGAAGGGGGAAGATCAACAGAATGAATCTCCCACACCCTTTCACCCTCTGGTGTTTCAAGAGTTCTAGTGTACTGCCAATTGGCTGACTCTTCGCGCTTGTCTGAAACAAGCACACACCCACCCAGTGTTGCAGTTGAGGTGTCGATGGGTGATGCCCTTCCCGCTTGAGCTTCTGCTTCTGCATGATGAGCGAAGGTCGCTATCTTTTCTTCATCTAATGGCTCATTAGATATGGAAAGCAAGGCAGCACAACCCGCAGCTGAGAGGGCTGCTGAAGAACCAAGCCCCGCAGCAGGGAATAAATCGCTCCTGACTTGGATTGCATGAGACTGAAAATCAGCACCTAGAACAGCATCCCTTAGAGAGACCACATGAGGATGGCGCCCGCTATCCAAAGGGTAGCCGTCCATCTTCCACACACCTTTGCAAGGCTCTACTGAAATGCGCACTCTAGCATCAATTGCTACGGCTACTGCAGGCTCACCATATACTACAGAATGCTCCCCAAACAGGATTGCTTTGCCCGGGGCAGAGGTGGCCACCATGGTACGCGGGTGGGTGATACGCCCATTAGCGATTGGGATGTGGCGGTTGATTCAAGGCCAAACTGCCTCTCGAAGGTACCGGTTGGAGCCGCGGAAATGGTGATGAGATAATGGAACATCCACTTTTACTCGACTATGGCGGAATTTCTGGATGGATGATTCTGTTGTTGTTAGGGGGTGGCTCAATTGCTTCCTTTATCTATCAAGTTCAGAAAGCAAGTCGTCTTGTTATGTTAGGTGCTTCCGATAATCGCTTCGACTCTTGGGGTGCTAGATTTAGTGAAATCCTCACCGGCTGGCTAGGCCAGAAAAAAGTGCTGAGAGACAGAGTCGCTGGCACCATGCATGTGATGATGTTCTGGGGGATGTTGATGCTTGCATCCGATATGTTTGATTTAGCAACAGCTAATGCCTTCTCGACTAAAGTTCTACCAGAATCTCTGAATGGGCCTTGGAACGGAATTGTTGAATTTGGATATTCCATTGCCCTAATCGGTTGTATTGCAGCATTTCTTCGCAGAGTAGTATTCACCCCTGAGAAATTGAAGGGGAAATCACAACTTGAAGGTAATTTCATTCTCTTCCTTATTTTCACTATTACCACCACTTCGTTCATTGTCGAGTCAGGTGAATCGCCATCTTCTACTTGGGAGCCTGTTGGCGCATGGGTGGCCAACCAGGGATTGAGTGACGGAGTTCTCATTGGGTCTTACTGGGCTCATATGTTAGCAATCTGTACATTCCTAGTCCTAATCCCAATTTCCAAACATATGCATTTGGTAATGGCCTTTCCCAATGTATTCTTCCACGACATGAACCCCATGGCAAAAATGCTACCTCTAGCAGTAGGCGAAGATGGTAGGGCTGTACCTTTGGAAGATCTTGATATCGAAACCTTTGGAGTCAGTCAATTTTCACAATTAACTTGGCGCCAACTGATTGATGGATGGGCTTGTACTACCTGTGTACGATGTCAAGATGTATGTCCTGCATACGAATCTGGAAAATCATTGAATCCCATGCAAATAGTTCACGATGTTAGGAACTATGCCAATGAACACGCACCTATACTACTGAAGGGAGAAGAACCCGAAGAGAGCATAATTGCACGATTGACACCTGAGGCGGTTTGGGCTTGCACAACCTGTCACGCCTGTGTGGATGCTTGTCCAGTATACATTGAACATGTACCCAAAATTACTGATGTTCGCCGCCATCTCATGATGGAAGCAATGGAATATCCCGAACAATTGAATGTAGCACTTGGCAATCTTGAGACCAACTCGAACCCGTATGGATTTGGCGCTCACGAACGTGGAGACTGGGCAGCAGATTTGGGAGTTAAAATTGGTGAGCCTGCCGAGTACATCTATTTCGTAGGGTGCGCTGCTAGTTTTGATGAGCGCAACCAAAAGGTTGCCCGCTCTACAATATCGCTACTCAAGGAGGCTGGACTCGATGTTGGCATCCTAGGAATGCAGGAGGGATGTTCAGGAGATCCTGCACGTAGAGCAGGTAACGAATATCTATTCCAAATGTTAGCTGAAACCAACATGATGACCTTTGAAGAGTTAGGGGTCAAAAAAATCATTGCATCCTGCCCGCATTGTTTCCATACTCTTGGAAAGGAGTATGCTGACTATGGAGGCGACCAACTAGAAGTACTTCACCACTCAGAGGTGATTGCTAAACTCCAAGATGATGGCAAATTACCAAATCGCATCAAGAATGGACGTGACATAACCTATCACGACCCATGTTATCTTGGCCGAATTGGAGGAATACTTGAGGAACCACGCTCTGTAATTGGTGGAGTTGATGTAGAAGCTGAGCGTTCAGGTCAGGACTCTTTCTGTTGTGGCGCAGGTGGCGCTCAGATGTGGCTTGAGGAAGATGCTGACAAGCGAGTCAATGAGATTCGCGCCAAGGATTTAGCAGCCACAGGTTGCGATACTGTAGCAGTTGGCTGCCCATTCTGTTCAGTAATGATTGGTGATGGGCTAAAATCAATTGGCAAAGAAATGGAGGTTTTGGATATCGCAGAACTTCTTTGGGAACAAATCAAAGCTAAGGACGAGGAAATCAACGCCGCTAGCGAAGAAGAATGAATCTTTTCTCATTTGGAGGCTGCCGACTTTAGGTGGTACCAGAGAATTGTTGCATGTGACATTATTCCAAGTGCAAGCATGGCATGAAGCATTCCTGACCAAGTCATTGATGACATCATGTGACCCATCCCAATCTGCAAAAGGAACATCACTGGAAGAGCAAAGGACATACCTTTGAGTTGGGACGAATCTGTTTTTGACCTAACTACCAATGCTGTAATTGCAATTGATACAAGAAAAGCAAGTTCCCCACTATGTCCATGACTACTACCAAGATTCATGTCTCCAATGGAATAACCTAATTGGGCAACCCCCGAAGCACCTTGCCATAGTACCAAAACAAGCAAGGCAAGGGTAGCCTTGCTCGCCCAATCTAACATCTTTGCATCAACAACTGATTCCTCAGACATGTTACTTGGCGATATGAGTCGGCTTTTCAACCATCGTATCGAATATTGAATATTACCAGATACCTTTGGTGTTCGTCATTTCTTCGGAAAGCCCCCATAATCTAGTAGCATCATCCATGTTTCTTGCTGCTTTTGTTAACTTACCTCGTTTGCAATTGAAAAAATATTCTCCATTATGCATGCGGGCCTGATCAGAAGTTGCCAGCCAAACAATTGTTTCAGCGCCCCGTGTAGGATTTCGTTGAACTGGCCAAGTTAAAGCCATAATGAATCTACCAATTATTCCGTTATTTCGAGAAAATCCTGTATTAACAAAACCAGGATGGAGGCAATTTGCAGTCACTGAAGTCCCCCCCAATTTCTTTGCTAATTCCTTTGTGAAGAGAATATTTGCCAATTTAGATTGACAGTATGAGCTCCACCCATTTCTGTTACCACGCTTCTCATACTGCAAATCATGCCAACCCATTTTACCTGGCCTATGAGCATCTGAAGCCGTGGAAATTACTCTTGATTTAGGAGTAGCCACTAGTTGATCCTTCAACAAAGAGGTGAGTAAAAAGTAGGCATTGTGGTTTAGAGCCCAAGTTCGCTCAAAACCATCTACTGTAGTGATTTTCTTGGTGAAAATTGCTCCTGCATTGTTGATTAATACATCGAGCCTGTCAAATTGTTTCTTGAAACTCTCTGCTAAAGCATGGATTTCAGCCTGTGACAAGAGATCACACACCTCCCCATGTACTGGGCCGCACCCCTCAATCTCCTTCATCTCGGAAATCAGGCTATCGATTCTTTCCTGACTTCTTCCTACTACCACCATAGTAGCGCCGGTTGGAGCAATTCCGTGTGCTGCCATCCGACCTATTCCACGAGTAGCACCCGTGAGAAAAACAACTTTTCCACTCATGTCGGGTTTTGTCGAGATACCCTCCAACCCCTTGACCATGGCATTGCCTTGCCGGATGAGGTTATTACCATGTGTGAATAGCGCATGAGCGGAGGAGCCGCAATGACACTACGAGTTTACGATACGCGTAGGCGAGAGAAGGTTGATTTTGTGACCATTGAGCCAGGCAAGGTTCGCATGTATGTTTGCGGAATTACTCCTTATTCCCCTTCCCACCTAGGACACGCTCGCTGTTATGTTGCGTTCGATATTATACATCGGTGGTTAGAAGCAAAGGGATATGATGTCACTTATGTTCAAAATTTCACAGATGTTGATGACAAAATCATCAAGATTGCTAATGATGAAGGAATAGATTACGGGGAAGTAGCAGAAAGAAACATCGTTGACTATTATGCTGCAATGGACTCACTGAACGTGTTACGTGCTGACCACTATCCTCGTGTTACTGAGACAATCGATGGAATCATCTCTATGATTGAGATTCTTCTTGAGAAAGAACACGCATACACTGGCGATGATGGCGTTTACTTCCACATTGATTCAGCACCAGAGAAATTTGGACTTCTAACTGGACAGAACATCGATGCTGTCCGAGCTGGTGCAGGAGGCAGAGTTAGTGCTACAGGAAGTGGCAAGCGAGATCACAAGGACTTCGCGCTTTGGAAATTTGCAAAACCAGATGAGCCACAATGGGAGAGCCCTTGGGGAGCAGGGCGGCCAGGTTGGCACATCGAGTGTAGTGCAATGAGTTTGCAGTACTTCGGAGAACAGTTCGATATCCACGGAGGTGGAGATGACTTGAGATTCCCTCACCATGAGGCAGAAATCTTCCAATCAGAGTGTTGTACTGAAAAATCACCTTTGGTCAACTACTGGATGCATAACGGGTTTGTCAATGTAGATGGCGAGAAGATGAGCAAATCACTTGGTAACTTTTGGACAATTACTGATGCTTTGGAGAATTATTCACCGCTTATTCTACGTCACGCACTACTCAATGCACATTACCGCAATCCTATTGATTTGTCAGAGCAATTCCTAGAAGATGGAGAGAGAAGCCAAGGTAGACTTGAGGACGCATATCGAGAAGTATTGATTGCATGGGGTGATACTGCTCGTGATTCCTTAGTGGCATTACCACGCCCACAACTTGGGGGAGAAGCGCTTGCTCATACTCTTGGAATGCTAGAGAAGTTAGGAGAAGAGTGTGCCATTTCCATGGATGATGATTTCAATACTCGTGAGGCACTGGCAAAAGTATCCGCTGCCATCAGATTGATGAACAAAGCGATTAGTTCTGACATTCATGATGATGACCGTGTCGCATTAGGATTCTATTGTGTTGAATGGCTAGAGGAATTTGGTGGAGCCGCACTCGGCCTGCTTCCAAGCAGGGATGATGCCTTGGCCGAACCAGAAGATGACCCTCGAAGAATAGAACTAGAGCCCGTTGTTGGAGAACTTCTCATCAAACGTGCTGCTGCAAGAGATGCAAAAGATTGGGGTGCTGCTGATGCTATCCGTGATGAATTAGCAGCCCTAGGAGTCACAGTACAAGATACTGCAGATGGACCCGTTTGGGATTTCAATTAGACGGACGCAATACTGTCCAAACTGCTACGCCACTTCCAAAGACTACTGACAAGGCGACAAATAACATCACCCAATATATTGGAGATGTTGGATCGAGGAAAGATGATGTCGTGCTATTATCATCATTCTGTGAACCACTACAGTCCATTTCAGTACAAACCCAAACTTCATCTGAACAAAAACAAGTATTACATTCTACATTCTTGGTATCATCTTGAGTGCATTCAGACTCAACAACAGTTCCATTCTCGCCGTCTCCACCATCGTCATCATCGTCATCTGGTGGCTGAATAGGGTCATCTTCGGGAGGAGTGAAAGTTTCACTACGATTGCCATCAGCATCGAAGGACACTGCGTAGTACCTCGAATAAAGGTCAATTGAGCCTTTACTATTGAATGGCTGTGAGCGATTTAGCACATCGAAATAGCGGTCATCACCGTAAGTGAATACTGGGTCTAGTGGTACTGCACCAAGTGTTGAATGAGACTGATCCAACCAGGCATTGAACTCACTCCATGTGTAACTATCATGACCCCATTCATCGAACATCTCTTGGCGGTCATAACGCATTGCTTTGGTTAATTCTGACTCGACAAATGAGAATGTTTGGGAGCCATCTTCCACACTGTCATAAGTTATGTCAACCGCTTTTTGGAATCCGCTGCCATTGATTATTTCGAAATCATTACCATTCATAGCCTGCATCAAATCAACATCGCCATAAACAGGCAAGCCTCCTACGATTGAGAGTCTGACATCAGGGTCAATAGCCTCAATCAATGAGCGATATGGACTTTCAGCAATATTGTCAATGACTAGCAAATCCGCTGAAAGACCATCTTGAATCCTACCAATATGGGTATTCCAATGCATTGCATCTGCAGCATTACTGGTAACCATTTGAGCCAATTCATAATCAGTAAATGTGCCATCCATTTTGTTAGTATTCCACCAATCAGCCATCTTCAACTCATGAAGGGGACTCTTGGCACCTGATGGCGCCCAATCTGGAGCTAAGGTGATTCTAACTCCTGCATCTTTGGCTAGTTCAGGTCGAGCAGTGTCACCATAAAGCAACATGTTGGACATTGGAGACCAAACTAGAGTTGAGCCTGCTGTAGCCATGTCAGCAAACTGCGCTTCCCGCAGAGGTACGCCATGAATCAGAATGGTCTCTCGTAAGAGTAAGCCTTGGTCCTTCAATATCTGGAACTCATTGAGAGATGAGCCATCAACACCCTCTGCAACATGCACAAACCAACCATCTAATTCACCAGACTCATGATCATGAATGATGTGTGAGCCATCATATTCTGGGTCGTAGGCAGCATCACAAACTGCACAAGTTTTGACATCATCATCACCGAAATTGTAGTGCTCGATGTTTCGTGCAAGAATACTATCCCATGCATCCCCACTGTTTGAAGGACCTCCTTGAATAGATGTAGTTCCGCCCACAATGGACTTCACTTCAGCATACTTCACGGCTTCATCTTGAAGCCCCCACATATTGCCTTGTAACATGAATACCTTAGGCCAAGAAACTTGAGATTTGTAGGTTGGATTATCCTTCCATTGGTAGCGATTTGTGTAAAATTGACCGTTTTCAGGGGTATAATCCCAAAGTGGCAGGTAGTTGTAATGATAGTGATTATGCATATCTATTAAGCCTGGGAAAATTGTTCCATCTGTCTCATAGAATGGCACTCCATCAAGATTCAGATAAGATGGATTAGGTCCGCTCCAGACATCAATTATCATCCCGTCAGTAACCAAAATGTGCCCATCGTTCAGCACCCCTTGCTCTGAGGTCATGGTCGCTACTCTTCCTGTAAGAACATAGGAACCCTCGTGAAGATGGTCTCTTGGAGTGTAGCACGAGCCTTGCCAGTGAGAGCCTTGAGGCCAATTCTCATCATTAGCCAAACCAGGAGTAGGGTCACCGACCTTACCCCATGAGCCACTAGATGAGCGCCCGTAAGATACTCCGTAATCAGAATCTAATGCTGGGAATGAATAACTGTCAACCTCTACGGAATATTTGTTGGAAAGATGAATTGTATCGCCATCAAAATAGGACAAGTCCAGACCAGTTACTGAGCGATAAAAGACGATTCGCTCGTCTGGTGAAAGGTTAGTATTCCAGCCAATTGCACAAGGTGGGGAGCCGCCATTTGGGTCGTCATCTAGCCACCATCCGCCTATGTTGACCTCTTGGTCAGTTGGATTCCACAACTCGATGAATTGGTCAGAGCCAGCATCAATCCAGCCATCTCCATTCCAATCCGTGCCATTGTGATCAGCATCATTTGGACTTACCAGAACTTCAGTGATTATCACGTGGTCGTGAACGGCATCTTCAGACACATGAGCACTGCTTGATGGAGAGAAAGGAATCAGCACAATAAGTAGCAGTGCCACGAGCAGAAGGGGCAAGCGTTGGCTTCCCATTGACTCACCCACCATCAAAGAGGCTTCATAATTGCTGTTACAGAATGGTTCGGC
>DASCSU010000008.1:11316-24406 GCA_034399495.1 Candidatus Thalassarchaeaceae archaeon | reverse complement strand
TTATTGGTGTACTTTCTAGCAGTGAGCCGGATGTTGCATCTTATCCATTCACTACTCAACAATTGCATGTTGGACATTTCACACACCGCCGTAGACGCTACCAAATGGTGGATACACCGGGACTCCTAGATAGGCCTATGGATAAGAGAAATCAGATTGAAATGCAGGCAATTGTTGCTCTTGAACATATAGGCTCTATTGTCCTGTTTCTACTAGATCCAGCAGAGCATGGTGGTACTTCCATGGAATCACAAGAGAATCTGTTGAGTGATGTTGCAGAATTATTGCCTCAAACTCCTTTACTTATCGTAGATGGAAAAGCAGACCTTCTGAAAATTGATACGGGAATAAATCCCGTTTCTGGACACATTTGTGTTTCTGCAACAGAAGGAATTGCTGTTGAACAACTTCGTGAAGAATTAGTTACTAGAATTGGTGCTGACGTAATTAGCGACCCACTTTCACTTCCTGAAGACTGGCACCGAGACTATGCTGAATGAACTTCAGTTAGTAGATGAAACATGACCACAGCGTGTGCAGTATATTTTGTGTCCATAGTGTGTATGTGGTAAACCCTCTATTTCGATTCCAACTCCACAACCTTGGCACTTGAATCCCGACATCTGCATTCCTCGTGTTCTCCGAGTCCGGTTAGGTTCTTCAACGGAGCGGTGCATCCTTGTCCCTGTTAGGGAACTTAATTGGAAAAGCCATCTGCACTCCTGAAAGACATAGTACTACGCCAATTAATCCTAGGATTAGCATTGGTAGTGTCGCCATTCCTACATTGTATGTGTATGTTACAACATTGCTTTCAAGAGTAAGAGTGCCAGCTCTTCCTCCTGTGATGAATCTAGTTTCCCCTGGGTCAAGGTCCCACTCCAAACCCTCATCCGAAGCGGGCCCACCTGCTATGATATCAAAATCAGAGGCGGTACACCCAGTCAAACCTTGGTCATCAGGTTCGCATTTTTCCCAATCAATAGATTCTACATCGACAACGCCAATCCACGCATCATCTCCATGATCCCAGCGCATTTCTACAGTTATGTCTAGAAGCATGAAAGGTCGAGGTACTGAGAGATTATCTTGGTTCATCCCTACTTCGCAGTCGTCATCTGATCCGGGGATGCAGGGAGGTATTGGTACCTCGACAGTTTCAGAACTGGACGTGTAGCCAATTGCCCCAATTAGAACAAGAAGTACGCAAAACGCGCCTGTAAATAATGGCAGGGCTGACATGATTCGTACCATCATCGACATTAACTAAGGGGCTAAGGTGGATGAATGCTTCGCTTAATTTCTAAGTGAAAATTGGTAGGAGGAATAGCATTATTGCAATTGCGGGAAAGAGATACAACATAATATTCAACCTCTTGCGAGACTTTTCTTGAGTGGCATGTTTTTCTTTACAAGATGATTCTTCACAAATAGCAGGATCGGATTCCAAAGCGATAGGAGTGTAGCATATTGCGCAGTGGCGATGAGGTGCCACATATTTCGAACTCTTTGGATTAGCAGAGAGCTCTTTCACTTTCTTCTTAGCATCCTGTGCAGTCTTGGCGATAGCCTTTTTCAATCTCTCTTCTATTCTTCCCATTAATTCACCCCGATGATAGTTCCACGGAAGGATTCTCCGGCTAATCTTTTGGCGAGATTATCTAACACTCTCCCATTAAGTAAAGCCAACTCTATGCTGTTTTCTATAGCAACTTGTACGCCTATTGGGTCGATGACAACATTAGGTCCAGCACCTCGATGTTCTGGCGGCCCTACAATCTCCTGTAGATCAGAGAGATTCATACTCTCAAAGGGTATTGCATCTGGATTGTCCTGGGGTGCTTTATCATAGACAAAATCAACATTTGTAGCAATCGTACAACTAGTTGCGTTTGAGTGAACAGCTAGATTGATTGAAACAGCATCTGTAGTGTGCCCGGGAACAGTCCCACCCATCACTACGATTTGGTGGGCGCTAAGGAGTTCTGCTGCTTCTTCAGTTGTAGTCGGGATTGATTCAGCAACATCTATCATTATTTCTTTTAGTGAAGTTCGAAAAGTTTCAGCATTTTTTCGTGTAGCATCTATTCCCACTAGGTCTAAGTCAAACGTGTCAGTAACTCCTGACATCTTTGCTTTGGATATGTTGGAGCGGGCTAAATAGCCACCACCTACGACAATACCAATTTTGGCCCCGCTTGCAGAAGCATTGGAAATTATCTGACTTGCAGATGCCAACCATTGCTGATCAATTTTATCACCCTCATACATCAAACTCCCACCAAGAGCGATGACGGTAATCTGACTCATTGCTAGTGCGGTTGTGCCGTTGCTTAATAGCCCGTCTGATGCAAAGGGCCCAATAATTGCCTAAAGGATTGATAACCCCTGAGCCAGCGCATAGAACCACAGAGTGGTTCTGATGAGTGATGAAGCAGAGGTACAGGCAGCCCGCCTTCGTTTCAAGCGAATTCTCGAGGAATTGATGGGAGTTAGAGGGATGGGCACAGAATTAGTGACTGTGATTATTCCTCCCGAAAGGCAAGTTGCAGATGTACGACATCAACTTGCTAATGAATCAGGTCAAGCTCGGAATATCAAATCTAACCAAACTAGAAAACATGTAATTGATGCTATTGAATCTGCTTCTGCAGCTCTAGGTAATCGCCGTGATGCAGGAGATAAAGGGATAGCAGTTTTCACAGGACATGTAATTGTTGGCAATAACAAAACTAGAATGAAGACTTACATCATTGATAATCCACCCGAACCATTCACATCATTTCGTTATCGCTGTGACAGTTCTTTTGAAACTAGCCAGCTTGAAGAGATGTTGGTTGATCGTACTGCGTATGGGTTACTAGTTGTTGATAGGGGTGAAGGTGCTTATGGTATTGCTAGTGGCCGCACAGTACATTGTAAGAATCACATTACTAGCCTAGTGCCCAGTAAACACCGTCAAGGTGGGCAGTCTCAACAGCGTTTCGAGAGACTAATTGAAGAGGCTGCTGATAAGTTCTTCAAGAAGGTCACTGAAAGAGCGTGTGAGTATTGGTTGCCAATGCTTTCAGATCTCAAAGGAATCATTGTTGGAGGCCCTGGTGCGACAAAGGATTTTGTCATTAACAACGGTTACTTACATCACGAAATTCAGAAAATAGTGAAGAAGCCGCTCTTTGATGTTGGCTATTCAAACGAGAGCGGCTTGAGAGAGTTGGTTCAGAATGCTGGAGATTTAATGGACAAGATTGAACTTGATGAAGAGAGAAAATTTGTTGACCGCTTTCTCAAGGAGATAATGAATGCACATCCTAAGGCCACCTACGGTGAGATGATGATACGCTCTGCTTTGGACCAAGGGGCCGTTGACACTCTTCTACTTTCAGAGTCATTACGTAAGAAGACGGTATATTTCAACTGCCGTCAATGTAAGCACGAATGGTCACTGACCATTGAAGGATTACACGAGATTCCTGATTGCCCCGGATGTAATGCAGATTCAGATCAAGTTCGTGAAGATGAGGATAGAGAGATTGACTTAATAGACGAGTTGTCATTATTAGCATCTCAATCAGCAGCCTCAGTTAGACTGATTTCTACAGACTCTGAAGAAGGTATGACCTTGAAGCAAGCTTTTGGCGGCATGGCTGCTTTATTGCGATGGAGTTGGAGTTGATAGCGTGCGCCAATTAATCGAAGTCATTCAGGGTTCTGTGTGGGATGCCCTAAATGAAATGGGCGATGATAATCCAGATGCTACATTGGCTAATTTTACTTCTCCAAGGCATGCAAATCAAGGAGATGTTGCTTTACCCTGTTTTGCTCTAGCAAAGTCTATGAAAAAAGCCCCACAAGAAATTGCTTCAAACCTAGCAGAGAAATTGGCTCCATTATTGACTAATTTGGATGGTTGCAGAGAAGTTACTTGCGAAGGTGGATTTTGCAATTTCTTTGTTGACGTTCAGTGGCTTGCGGAAAAAACGATTCAAAATACTTTGAACAATCCTGAAACCGTGGGTCATTTCCGAGAACCCTCATCTTTGCTAATTGAACATACTTCTGCGAACCCCAATGGGCCATTCCATGTTGGTCGTTCACGTAATGCAATTCTTGGTGACACATTCGTGCGGATGCACAGGCTTGCTGGTGATGAAGTAAGAGCGGAGTATTACGTCGATGATATGGGCAAGCAGGTTGGAATCTTGGCCTGGGCTCTTGATAATTTAGATCAGGAGAGGGTAACTGAAATCTTGAATGCAGCAGAAATTGCTGAAGATAATAGTTATCCAGAAAAGCCTGACCACCAAAGAGTTCGTTTTTATCAAGCGGCAAATTTGTTGAAAGAGGACGATTCAACAGTTGAGTCTGGTGTGACAGAATTAGTTCAAGCATCTGAAGAGGCTGATGCGGATACTTTAGCAAAATTTGAGGCGGCCTACCAGCCGGTGCTGGATGGTATGTTGCAGACCTTGTCTAGACTGGGTATAGAGTTTGATTCATTTACCAAAGAATCACAGTTCATCATTGATGGCTCAGTTGATGTGATTATGGCCCAACTTGAGGATAGTGAGTTACACGGTACTGCAGAGAATGGTGCTCATTATCTAGAACTTGAAAGCCGAGGAGTTCAGGGCAAGTCGACTAAATTCTTCTTTCGCAGAGGGGATGGATCAAGTCTGTATGCTACTAGGGATATTGCCTACCACCAGTGGAAATGGAGTCAGTCAGAACGTCTGCTAAATATTCTTGGAGAGGACCATAAATTGCAGTCAAAGCAAGTTGGCATTGCTCTTGATGAGGTTGGAATCAAGAATCCTGAAGTTGTCTTTTATGCTTTTACAAAATTGCCTGATGGCAAGATGAGTACGCGCAGGGGTAATGTTGTTTACATGGACGGCCTACTTGATGAGGCCGCAGAAAGGGCAACTCAGGTAGTCAAGGAAATCCGAGCTGATCTCTCTGATGAAGAATTGACTTCAATTGGTGAGGCTGTAGGTAAGTCAGCAGTTAGATTCAATATCGCTCGAGTTTCCCCTGAGAAGGGAATTAATTTCCGCTGGGAAGATGCCCTAAGTTTTGAGTCAGATTCAGCCCCCTTCATCATGTACAGTCATGCGCGTGCTTGCTCAATAAGTCGTCGTTTGGAGAGTAATGGGCATGAAGTTGATGCTCTTGTATCAGAAGTGAATGATTGGAATGGGCTATCAGATACTGCTGCTGAACTTGTTAAGAGAATAGCCACCTTTGGAGAATCTCTGGATAATTCGATTAATGTCCAAAGGCCAAATCTCTTCAGTTCCTACCTGTTGGCTTTGGCAACGGAGTACAACCGCTTCTATCATGATAACCACGTAATGGAAGAATCAGGAATTAATAGTAGAAATCTAGCCCTTTCTGAAGCGGCTCGAATCCTTATTAGTGCAGGATGTGAAGGATTAGGGATAATTGCCTTAGAGTCAATGTGAAGTCACAATTCGTCCATGATTTCTTTACTCATTGTAGAGTGCTGCCTTCTTCCTGCTGCGGTGACTGCACCACGCATTTCAACCAAGCCTCGGAAACCGAGGTTGTAACTTTCAACACGCTTTGTCCATTGCGCCGCAGGCCATCCACAATCCCAGCGTTCACCATCTACATTGTTTTGCTCAATCCAAGCTGAACATTCGGGCCTGTGACAGCGACCACACGTGCCATTCCTTTCCCCCCTGTGATTTTCTTCACCCAATTCTTCCCAAAAAGAGGAGCGCTCACAGATAGGACATGGTCTTCTCCGCATTCTGCCAAGTTCAGTTTTGGGATCTTCACCTATGAAATCAACTTCCCAAGCTTCAACAAAAGCCTCGATGAATTCAGTTTCTTCTGCTCTAGCAAAGAAGGCACGCAATACATCCCATGCATCACTTTCCTTGCTAGTTACTCCCAAAGCCGTAGTATTTCCATCCACATTGATGACCGTCGGCATGAACACCTGTTTCAAGTCAGCCATCAGTGGCCTGTCACCCTTACACATCATGAAGGTGGCGTCTAATTTAGAGTTAAATTACTCAAACCATTCTAGAACGGTGCCCACGCGGGCACCCATTATGGATTCCATCCATTCTCCACGACAGAATAGAATAGAGAATGGTAGCACACTAGCCTCCACTGCGATACGAGGATAGGCCGTTTTGAATCCCACAGTGCCAGGTTTATCGAGAATTATTACTCCTACTGGAAATTCCTTGGAACTCAATTCTTTTACAAAAGGACTACAATTATCACAATCGTTTCTAGTCAGTACGAGGACGGCCTCTTTCTGAGCAATGAACTCAGGCCAAGTCTCATCATCTAATTCGATGTAACTCATTTATTTCGCTAAAATAATTGGGTCTTTAATCACTTTTGTATATGTCAAAGGTATATTTAATAGAAAGATAGTCCCGAAATGATGCTTTGCGGTAATGTCCATGTTTGTTCTTCGGGCTCCCACAATATTATTGGTGGTGAAAACCACTTTTCTGGCAAAATTCCCGGACTAATTTTATCTCTAATGTTTCTACTAGCATCTCTTAGTTTAATGTTCGACAATTCTGCTGATCAATCAATTAATATTCAACAATTAATCGATATTTCTGAAGATGAATTGACGCCTCAACAGGTACGAGCTCTAGCAGGGGCAAGAGTAGCGAGTACTAATTGGGGGCTTCACCCAGGTGGTGTTGGATCAGATGAAGGGATTGCAAGCAGGATTGCCCCTAATGGTGACCTATACATAGCAGGTAATATATGTCATGATACATCTCCTTGTTCTGCAACATTCGGCCCCTCAACGATATATGTAAAAGACGATATTTTTGTTGCACGTCTAGATACCAATGGTCACTGGAAATGGGTTGCCAATTCGAATGGCACATCAAGTTCTCAAGCCACATTGACTGATTTGGAAATTGATGCTTCAGGTAACGTGTATATTTCAGGTAATTTTGGACATACCAAATACTGGGGTTCTATTTCGAAGTCATCCCACCCACACACTACAAGTTCAGGTTATACTGTATGTCATGACACTACTAAAGACGGTTTTGTAGCCAAATTGGATTCTAATGGTACTTGGGTGTGGGTTCAAATCATGCAAGATTGCTTCGAGGGTTTTGCTCGAGGAATTGCAGTCGATACAAATCAAAATGTGTATGTCGTGGGGCATAGCAGGCTAGAAAATTCGGGACATAATTATAGGAAAACTGCTACCTTCTATGGCACATCATCTTCCCAGTCGATAACTACTCCGTGTAGCAGCGGTTATCAACGAGACATTCCATGGTTGGTAAAATATGACTCAAGCGGTGTAATTCAATGGGTTGATCGCCTATCTGATGAATGCCTAGATGTTTTGATGACAGATGTCAAAACTGACAGTAACTCATCAGCTATCGTTTCAGGTTGGTATGTTGAGAAAAATTGCTGGGGGGGTACATGTGCAGATACTCTTTCCTTCCATGGACTTTCCGTTACCAATACAAACGGCGTTTCAGATGCCTTCGTTGCCAAAGTTAATGCTAGCCATAATTGGGAATGGATTATTCATGGGGGTAGTTCCAGTTATGATGAATCAACTAGGCTTTTGGTCGATTCTAATGATGACATCTATCTAGCAGGTTTCAACGACCCTTGTAGTCAGCATACATATTGCGAATCTATTTTTGGCCCTAATATCAACATTTCATTTGGCGGAGGGTTCGTTGCTAAAGCCTCTGCAAATGGTAATTGGATATGGGCTTCAAGGATATCACCAATATACGCCGGTCAAACTAGGACTACAGTCACGGACTTAGCAATTCATTCTGGAAACGATTTGACTATAGTCGGAAATGGTTACATAAAAAGGTTAGATTCTACTGGTTTGGAAATGTGGAATGTGACTAACACAGCTGAACATAGTTCCGTTTCTACCGACAGTTCGGGGTCTGCATATATTACGGGTACATTCACTGGTAGTCTAAGTTTTGAGAATATGCAAATTTCAAGTTATGGCTCTGATGATATGTTCATTTGGAAATGGGACAGGGATCGGGATGGTGATGGAGTGGCAGACAAGATTGACAATTGCGCAGATGATATTAATACGAACCAATCTGATCATGAAGGGGATGGTCTAGGAGATGTCTGTGATTATGATGATGATAACGATGGAATGATTGATCAACTAGATGAATGCCCTCGGGGAAACACTTCTTGGATTTCAGTACAGAATACCGACAGAGACTCCGACGGCTGCAAGGATGATGCCGAGGATATGGATGATGATGAGGATGGGATCCAAGATGTTTTTGATCATTGCAGCCCAAATGGTCTCCAGTTCTGGATTTCAACAAATTTGAATGATTATGACTCTGATGGTTGCAAAGATGATTCTGAAGACTTTGACGATGATAACGATTTGGTAAATGACACAAATGACCTCTGCAATAAAGGACATCTGGGCTGGTTGTCCAATTATACTACTGACTATGATGGGGATGGTTGTATAGATTCATTGGAAGATGATGATGATGACAATGACGGTGTGTTAGATGAAATTGATAGCTGCATGTTTGGTGAAATTGGTTGGGGATCTAATTTTAGTGTAGATTATGACAATGACGGTTGCCAAGATATTTTGGAGGATCAAGATGATGACGGGGATGGTTCTCTGGATGAAAATGATGATTGTTCCCAAGGCGCACTTTATTGGATTAGGAACTCGTCCGTAGATTACGATGATGATGGTTGTCGTGATATTGACGAAGACTTGGATGATGACAATGATGGCGTCCCTGATAATCATGATTTGTGTAGCCTTGGTAATCTGAATTGGGTTTCTAATTCCTCCAATGACTTGGATTCAGATGGTTGCCAAGATTCGAATGAAGACATGGATGATGACAACGATGGTTTCAATGATGCTGATGACTATTGCCCCCGTGGGAACATAGGGTGGATTTCAGGACGAGTTACAGATCATGACTCGGATGGATGTTTCGACGCTATTGAAGATAAGGATGATGATGGTGATGGAATAGATGACCTCATGGATAATTGCCCAAAGGGTGCTACGGGTTGGATTTCCAACGGCGGTAATGATTACGATGGAGATGGGTGTCTAGATTCATTTGAGGACGGTGATGATGATGGCGATGGTGTTTCAGATTATCTTGATCCATGCCCTTATGGTAATTTGAGTTGCACGTCTTCTAATGGTGATAATACAACTATAATTCATGAATATCCTGAAAACTCTGACATAAATGAGTCGTCACCCGTAACCACTACAGTCATTCATAATCATAACAATTCTACAACCATTGTATATTATCACAATTCAACCACTGGTAATCTGACTCCATCAGTTACTGGCGAAGGTGTGGGTATTGACAACATCACTGAAGGAGCCTCTCAAATAGAAACTCCATCTCAAAATAGTGCTTCTGAAAGTGGTTATTCTACAACAGATTTTATTGGAATAGTATCTTCAATTTCATTGTTATTGATAGCTATTTTTTCTATGATAATAGTCATTGGGCAGAAACGTAGTAAGAATATTGATGGGTTTGGAAATAGTAGAAAATTCAATGATGGTGAATCCTTCACATATTCTGAGGAAACCGAGGTTGAAGAAACCATAGAAGATTCTTTTGAAAACGAAATACAGATTGATTCTATAATTCAAGAAGATAATTCAGATGATTCCGTTATTATGTCCCCTTCAATAGATCTAATCGGAGTTCAATCTACTGATGGTAACGAGTGGGTCGAGTTTCCTTCTGATTCAGGAAAGCATTGGTACCGTAATGAAGCAGGGACTACATGGATGCCCTGGGAGAATGAGAATTAGTTACATCCTGTTATTTCTGTTCCAGTTATAGAACAAATCCATCCAGAATGGCTAGAAACTCTGGTGTTTACTGCAATGTCTCCATAGTAACCATCAGTCGAGCCATGGCTAGTCAAAGCAATGACTGTCCACTCGCCATTTATTTTCATATATGTAGGGCCCCCAGAATCACCTGGTACTGATGTGCCTTCTAAATCAAGTGGTAAAGGGCTGCTATCGCCAGCTCCAACATATGAGAATTCACCACGGGTATTTTCTCCTTCTGCTAGGGAGTTGTAATGACCACCAGGGTTGTCAAAATCATAGATTATCCAACCTCCTTGCCACACCTCATCGTTAGTGTAATCTTTTTGAGGTTCTATATCATCAATAATACGGTCTAGAGTATTTTGCCACGCTCTGCGTTGTGAATAATATCCGGAATCATCATCAAGTACCTCGTCATAATCACCAAATCCTGAACTGTAAACTAAAGAATCTAGAAGGCCATCATCTAATTCAGTATTGTTTGCCCATGGTGCAGGAGTTACCCCTTCAATTGATGAGGTTAGTTCTATCAGTGCGATATCGACACCATACTCCAACCCATCGTTTGAATGATCAGCACGCCATCCAGGGTGAATGTGAATCGCCTTTACATCGTATGTTGAATCAGGATTATCTCGATCAGAACCAATAGACACAATCCATGCGCCGGCCTGCTCTTCGCCATATTCTTCATCGAGTACTACATGTCCAGCAGTTAGCACCCAACGATCACCAATAATGACGCCACTGCCAAAGTTGCTGATGGCAACAGTTGTTGAGAAATCGGGATATCCTTCACTAACCAAGTATGGTTCTCTGTTTGCCCCTAGGTCTTCATATGTTGAGGAAGAGACGTCTAATCTGTATCCAAATTCGGGTGGTAGTAAAAGAGCCCAAATGATGGCTCCAATAATCAGAATAATTGCAACTATTATCGCAAATATTGCCCCACCTAAAAGAATCCAAAATTTCTTGTTGCTTTTCCTTTGAGTTTGTACATACATTACATTTTGTGGCGAATAAGCTGGATGTAGGGGGATTGTAGGAGCGACCTGTTGTTGATGTAGTGGTATTGTTTGTACAATTTGTTGTTGGTGCTGTGAATACTGTTGAACTGGAACCCATTTAGCTCCATCCCAAACAAAACGCCCATCTTGACTCAGGGTCATGTCATTCATCCCGTTCATGGACATAGATGATGTGGTAGCCGAATCCAGATTTGATAAATGGACCCACTTCTTTCAATTCTTGCTTCCATACGGCTTCTGAGAATTCCTTGACCATTTGTTTTTCGTGGAACCAACCTAGGTCTCCACCCTTCTGCCCTGAGGGGCAGGTAGAGTGTTTACGTGCCATCTTTTGGAACTCTTTGAGAGGTTTTCTTGCTGAGGAGATTTTCTCAGTCAGTTGAGTTGCCTGTGCCTTGCTAGCAATCAATATGTGACTGGCGTGTGCTCTCTTTACCATGTAGATGCCTCATCGTTACTGATTTATCAAACTTCACCCCATGCGAGGTATCTCGCATAAGTGCCGTAAATTATTGCGCTTACGGCTAGACTCTCCTCATTGAAGCGGCTCATATCATCAGCGTAGGTGTGATATTCCCATGAGCCTGAGCCGTAGCAAACCAGTGCATGGCCAGCATCATCATCATCGTCTTGTTGAATATCATAAACAAATGGGCCATGGTCTGAATTGTATGGCATCCCGGTATCGGAATTTTTGGGGCCATCCAAAGTTCTGATATTTATTTCATATTTTGATGCTAAATCAGGATGGGCGCTTTCAAACAATGTGACAATACTTTCAATTTGATCTACATCACTTTGGTAGTTCCCAAAGAGGGTCAAGTCATTCCCTCTTACTGGATCTGCATCGACATGATTCATATCGAAATTCATGTATAGGATTAGTTCTTCATTCAGTGAGTCTGCATATTTTTCAACCCACGCTTTTGAACCATGCAGCCCTTCTTCTTCACCACCCCATGTGCAGAATTTGATGGTGTGCTTTGGTGTGCCCAATTCACTAAACATTATTCCAAATTGTCTTGCTAATTCCAGAACTGTTGCTGTCCCAGATGTGTCGTCAACTGCTCCTGGTCCACTGTAAACAGTGTCATGGTGTGCTCCAAAAATAATGAGTTTGTCATCATCTCCTTGTATGATTCCGCAGGGTACTCTCACAGGTCTAGTGCCTTGGTTGTCAACATCAACTTCAATAGCAATTTTGACCTCATTCTGATCTTTATTTTCGAACACATCTGCCAATTCCTCACCCATATTTTTTGAGAGTTGGACGAAAGGAATAGTATCAGGCAGGTTCCCTCCTGTTTGCCCCAACAATCCTTCAATATCGACGGTCTTGAAAATTGGTACACAATCATCAGCTTCCACCTTCCCACAATTTGATGCAACATTGACTAAGAAAAGTGCAGCAATGTCGTTTTGAATGGCTTTGGCATAGATATCCGTATTACTAGCAACTCCTGCAGACCCCCACACCATTCCAATTTGTCCTGTTGCTTGTGACCAAAGTGTGTCATCACTGCCATTAGATAGGTTGACGATATTCAAATCATCTCCGAATTGGTAGTTTGCTGTTCCACTGTAACCTTGGATGACGAAGTCGATTCGGTGCTGGAATTCTACTCGTGTTGCTTGAGTGTCTAATCCACAAGGATTCAGATTTGGCATTGGTGAATAATCTCCAGGTATGCAGTAGTGGATTCTTGGTTCAGATTGGATTTCAAACATCGGGACATCGAATTCCTCAAGGGTGGCTGACATTCCATATTCAGTGAAATTCTGTTTATTTGCTTCTGCTGTGGCTAATTCTTCTTGACTGCCTGACATCCTACCTTGCCATTCAGTATGGCCTAATCCTACAAGATGTTCTGCCCTTGCTCTTGCTTCTGATGGGTCGAAATCGATGAGAGTGTATTCAGGTTCTCCTTCAATCCATTTCATGATTGCTGGGACTCCAAGAATTCCTCCCGCAGCGATACTGATGATTAGGATAGAGACAACAATGATTCCAAAGTATGGGATCTGTTTGCCAAATAAATCTCTGCTTCCAGTCAATCTACTTGCGATTGTAGAACCCTCAACAAGGTCAGCATTAAGGATTGACTCATCAAGAGGTGACTCTTCCTTTTCACTAGATTTAGGAATTTTGGCTGCTTGTAAACGAGCCAATTTAACAGATTTATTT
>DASCSU010000008.1:0-11306 GCA_034399495.1 Candidatus Thalassarchaeaceae archaeon | reverse complement strand
TTTCCGCCCACTTTGAGTCCTAAGCGCTTTAACTCTGCACTCATTTCTGCGGAACTCATATCTTCGTAGCGCATCCCAATCAGTACTTGGTGACCATAGGTCCTTCATCAACCCAACCCTAATGGGTGCACAATCAGGGTTCAAAGTCAGTATCTGCTAACTCGGCTAACTTAACCTCTCCACCAGACCATCTTTGGGATAGGTTGTGTTCAACATCTAATTGGTCAAGAATACGCGCAACTACAAAGTCAACAAGATCATCAATGCTTTCTGGTTTGTTGTAGTAGCCGGGATTTGCTGGAAGAATGACGACCCCATAGCCAGAGAGTTTAGCCATGTTTTCCAATTGGATAGTGGCATATGGGGTTTCACGTGGAACCAAAATCAGTTTTCTTTTTTCCTTTAGAGCAACCATCCCTGAACGTGTTATCAAGTTGTCACTGATTCCAGAAGCAAGTTTGCCGACCGTAGTACCTGATGCTGGACAGATAATGTAGCCGTCAAATTTGGCAGAACCAGATGCTGATTTAGCAGCTAGGTTGTCATTGTCTTCGAGAATTACTCCTTGCTGTGATGCTAATTCTTGCGGCGTAATTCCACATTCTAAGTCTAGGTTGATGGCACCCTCTCGGCTGATTATCAAGTTGACATCCCAATTTGCATCTCTCAGAGATTCAATCAGACGAACGCCGTAACGGGCTCCGCTTGCTCCACTAATGGCTACAACTGCTGAAGGCATTGATTATCCCCCTGCCCCCCTCTCATTTCAATTCTTGTAAGCAGTGATTGAATACTTCCATGGCCGCTGAGAATAGAGATAACTCGCTACCCCATGATATTCTAACAAGGTTTGACAACTTAGGTGAGAACATCAAACCTGGGACAACTAGCAGGTCATATTTTGAACATATTTCTTCAACAAACCATTGAGAGTCATTTCCTTCGGGAAGAGGGAAGCATCCAAAGATTCCAGTTGGTGGAGGAGTCCATTCAATTCCATTATTCGATAATACTTCTTGCAATATCGGCAGGTTCTCAGCCCTACGTTGTTTGATGTATTCTAGTGGTAAATCAAGATGCGGCCATGCTAATTTAGCAAGATTTAGGGATGGCATTGCCAGTGATCCTTGCAGGTTTTGCATGGCTCTAAACGCGTTTGCAGCAACATCCTTAGTGCCAATAACCCAACCTACACGAAGGTTCCCTAACCCGTAGCATTTGGTTAATGAGTTGACACTTACGCAGTGGGGCCCATACCTATGCATGGGCCTGTAGTGTTCAGTATCTCTCGTGGAATCAAGATAAACTTCATCTGAAACAAGGCCGACACCTGATTTTTCACAAATATCAGCCAACCATTGTTGGTCGTCTTTGTCCATCATCCAACCAGTTGGATTTTGCAATGGGGTAGTGACTACTGCACACACCTCTTCAATTATTTTCTCTAGTTCAGGCCTACAAATTTTCCAAGGGCCGCAATCAGATTCTTTTGTCGGGCCACGGGTAAATGGAACCACTTCACAACCAAGTGCTCTAGCAAATTGTGAAACTGGGGCGTATGAAGGCATTTCTACAGCAATCTTTCGTGGTTTTTCATTATTCATTACTGCTAGTAGAGCGAATAGTAAGCATTGACTAACGCCATGTCCTCCAGATACCTGCAAATAATCTACTTGTTCCCTTTCAGCCACCATTTGTCTTGGGTCAAATTCGATTAAAGGGATTAAATCTGAAAATCCATCAAGTATTTTCCCCTCATTGAGTGCTTCCCAATCCCAAGGAAATGCCAGTCCTGATTGTGAAAGATCGTGAGTAACTCCACGCGCCAACCTAGGTTCATACCATTCTAGATAATTGACAGGCGGGAAATCACCACCTCCGCTTGCCTCACCTAGATTTGGTGAGAGTGGGTGCTCATCCATTGGATGTTGCATACGGCTTGGAGTGATGAACTCTTGGTCAGCGAGAGCGCAATTTAGCGAGTAGTCTTAGAATCTCTATGTAGAGCCAAACTAGGGTAATCATCAATCCAAAAGCAGCGTACCATTCAAGGTGCTTTGGAGCGCCTTGCTCAACACCTTTTTCGATAAAGTCAAAATCCATCACAAAGGTTAGTGCTCCAACTGTAATTACAAAGAGTGAGAATCCAATACCAATTATACCGTTTCCGTGTATGTAAGGAATTTGATATGGGCTAGCAATTGCTAATACGAATGATGCCATATAGATTAGCATAATTGCTCCAATAGCGGAAGCTAATCCTATGGCCAAATTTTCAGAAGGCCTAATGAGGCGAGCTCGATAAACTACAAGCATTGTGAAAAATAAACCAAAAGTCAAACCAACAGCCTGAACGATGATTCCTGGAAAGAATGTTTCCATTATTCCAGAAAATGGTCCTAGGAATAGTCCTTCAAATGCGGCATATATTGGCCCAATATATACTGCCTTTCGCTTGTCAATAAACCACATTGAAATAGCTGCAATAAGTGATCCAATTACTCCCAAAAAGAAGAGAATAGTTCCCAGTTCAGGATTTACAGTAATAGTTGTCCAAGAAACAAATGCAGTAAAGACGCAGATTCCTAGTAATAGCATGGTTTTGTTTGCAACACCCTCAAGCGTCATCCTATTTTGACCAGTACCAAAGCCAAATGAATCGTCGTTCAAATAGGGGTTCCCTGATCTCATCATGTTAATTCGCTAAACCGCGTAGTTCTCAAACCTTCTCCTTTAGATTTCCAAGGAGTTGTTATTCAAATTTTTTCATTTCCCCGATTTCCCTGTTGATACTACTAGGTGCTTTGCCTAGTAATATTGCTTCAAGCATGTCCCTAGTAAGTCCTTTCTTACCTAGGGTACTCAACGAGGTTGTTGTGCCTTCATCTAGGCCGCAAGCCGCTAATCCTTCAACTCTACCAGGCGGAGTATTGTAGTTAATCGTGAATCCATGTCTGCTAACCCATTTTAGAAAATGTAATCCCACACTACAGATTTTTTTCCCCGAATACCAAACTCCTTGCATTCGAGAATCTCTTTCAGCATCAATGTCTAATGGCCTTAGTGAGTTGATAATCCAATCTTCAATTAAATTTATGATCATGGAAACATTACTTTCACCATCTAAATTCCAATGGAAAATCGGGTATATCACTAATTGTCCCGGCCCATGCCATGTTATTCCGCCTCCACGGTCTATAGATGAACTAGCATAGTCATCAGGTACTGTGACTCCATCATTTCTGGCGCGTGGTCCAATAGTAACAACTTCTGGATGTTCTACCATAATAAGAGTGTCAGGAATTTTGTTTTCAATTCTTAATTTCTGCAATTTCTTCATTTCTTCAGAAATTATTTCATGACTTACGATTCCTGCTCTAATTACATCGAATCTTCGCATCACATCACATCTGATCACATAGAGTGTATTGCGTGCCCAAGGGTTTTGAGTACACCTTCATGGAATGCTTCACTCATTGTAGGGTGGGCATGGATAGTTCCTGCAATATCTTCTAGTAAAGCACCCATCTCTAGTGCTAGAACGAATGCACCTGAAAGTTCTGCGATGTGACTTCCTACTGCTTGAATCCCAAGAATTAGATGATCTTCTTTTCTTGCAACAACTCTTACAAATCCACCAGTTTTTTCTGCTTCAAGTGTTAGTGAGCGACCATTAGCTGCTAGGGGGAATTTACCTACGAGTATATTTTCTCCAGCCGCCTCAGCCTCATCTGGCGTCATTCCAACACTAACTATTTCGGGTTCTGTAAATACAATTGCAGGTATGGCAACTGGTTCGAAATCACGTCTTTTACCTGCGATAATCTCTGCAACCATCTCACCTTGAGCACTTGCTTTGTGGGCTAGAAGAGGTTCTCCAACTAGGTCGCCAATTGCATAGATGCCACGCATATTGGTTTTACATTGTGAATCAATTGCCACAAATCTCCCTGATACGTCCATCTTGACTCCCATTTCTTCTAATCCCCAGCCTTGAATATTGGCCTTTCTTCCGACAGTTACTAGAACTTTGTCAAATGATTCTGATACGATTTCACCTTCTCCATTTTTCCAAGACAGATCTACTCCTGAATCATTTACTTCTGCAGATTGAGCTAAACAATTCGTGTGCACTGTAACTTTGTTTTTCTTCAACCATCTTTCAAGTGGGCGCCTTATTTCACTATCAAAAATAGAAACTACCGTATCGAGTCCTTCAATGACTGTGATTTCAACTCCTAGTTTTCTAAGGGCGCAACCAAGTTCAAGGCCAATATAGCCTCCACCGATTATTGCTATTTTTTCAGGTAATTCATCAAGTTCTAGGGCTCCTGTTGATGAAAGGATAAATTTCTCATCGTAAGGCATGAAAGGTAATTCAATCGGTTGAGAACCAGTAGCGAGGATGACATTTTCTGTAGTGATGTGTGCGATTTTGTTACCCTCGGAATCTGTAACATTACAGGTTTTTCCATCCAAGAAAGAAGCCCACCCTTTTACTAATCTAGCACCATTGCCTTTGAGGAGTCCTTCAACACCTTTGTTGAGTTTGTCAACAATGACATTTTTCCAATCAACTAAAGCAGTCATATCAAGAGAAATGTCTCCCTCTACTTTCAGACCCATGTGGCCTGTTTGATGTGCTTTCAGTGCCTCAAATCTTTCTGATGCATGAATAATTGCTTTTGATGGTATACATCCACGTATCAAGCAGGTACCCCCTGCCCTGTCACCTTCAACAATTACTGTATCGAGTCCTAATTGAGCGGCTCTAATTGCAGCAACATATCCGCCAGGGCCCGCCCCAACAACCAAAACTTGGCAAGAAATTTGTTCCATACAATTTCACCTCAAAGAATCTGTGTTGGGTGCTCAAGCAAATATTTCAAACCTTGAACTAAAGCAGCACCATTGGCGCCATCAACAACACGATGATCCCAAGAAGAAGAAAGATTCATCATTCTTCTAATAGTGATTTTTCCATCCACTACAACAGGTCTTTCTATTGCTTTGTGTACTCCAAGAATACCTACTTCTGGAGTGTTGATAATAGGTGTGGCGCCTAAACCTCCATCCCTACCTAGGGAGGTTATTGTGAATGTTGAACCTGACAGATCTGATAAGGTGGCAGTTCCATCTCTAGCAGCACCGGCCACTCTTCGAAGTTCACTTCCAAGTTCCCAAATGTTTCTTGCTTCACAATTTTTTACCACTGGGACGTAAAGGCCACGGTCAGTAGTGGTTGCAATCCCAATATTTACCGCGTTGTGTAGCACAAGAACTTCTCTATCATCCTCATAATGCCCATTACAACCCTCATGTCCTTCCCTAAACAGTTTGACCAAAGCTTGCATTATGAAAGGCAAGTAAGTGAGTTTTGGTTGCCCTGCTGTTCGATTAGTATTCAGCCATTGGCGTAATGCTTCCAAATCTGTAACATCCACTTCTTCAAAGTATGAAAAGTGGGGAATTTTTGTGTATGATTCTGTCATTTGTTCTGCTATTTTTCTACGCAGGCCAATAATTGGAATTTCAGTGATGCCTTCTGCTGGCTCACCCGGATTAGAGAATCTGATTCCGCCGCTGGAATCTCCGGATTCATTGTGGGAATCCAAATCAGAATGACTGATTCTTCCAGCAGGTCCACTGCCAATTACTTGGCTAAGGTCGATGCCTTCATCTTTAGCTCGTTGCCTTACTGCTGGAGAAGCTAATGCCCGCCCTCCTTGCCCTGTGCCTCTTGTTGTTGGGGCACTGGGTTCTGATTTCACCACAGATGGCGGAGATGGGGTTGGAATTGGTTTAGGTTCAGGTTTTGGTGCTGGGGCCGTTTCAGCAGGTGTCTCTGGCTTTGAGGGTGAATCAGTACTTGCAGATGCATTACCATCACCTTCTACTTCGAATTCAATACACACAGCACCTACAGCAATGATCTCACCGGTATTTCCAACAGTAGACAACACTTTGCCAGAAACAGGACTTGGAATCGTAACTGTTGCTTTGTCAGTCATCACATCAATCAAAGCATCATCCTCAGAAACCGTATTGCCCGCCTCAACGTGCCATTGAACGACTTCGCCCTCAACAACTCCTTCTCCTATATCGGGCAATCTGAATGCATAAATTCCCATGTTTAATCCTCCAATGTTCTCTTGATTGCTTCCGAAATCCTTTGTGGATTAGGCAAATAATCCCATTCGGTGCTATGTGGGAAAGGCGTATCCCAACCAGTTACTCTTTCAATAGGGCTTTCGAGGTGATAGAAGCAGCGTTCTTGTACACTAGCAGACATTTCAGCCCCAAAACCACTAGTTTTTGGCGCTTCGTGAACTATGACACAGCGCCCTGTTTTCTTTACTGAATTAACTACTGCATCACGATCCCAAGGGACCAATGTTTGCAAATCAATTAGGTCACATGAAACTCCTGAATTTTTAATTCCCTGCTCTGCAACATGAACCATTGCTCCCCAAGCAATTACCGTGCATTTATCTCCCTCCATAGTCAAATTAGCTTCTCCTAGGGGGATGCTATAATGTTCTTCAGGGACATCTGAATATTCGTGACCATTCCAAGTTGGGACATTATGAGGGTCCCCATAAAATGGCCCACGATAACAACGTTTAGGCTCAAAGAATACTACAGGGTCATTTGATTCAATAGCACTGATTAGTAATCCTTTGGCATTATATGGATTTGAGCAGTAAACGACTTTTATTCCAGGTGTATGGGTGAATTGTGCTTCAGGTGATTGAGAGTGGTGGTGTCCACCTTTGATGCCCCCTCCTGCTGGTGTCCTGATGGTAACAGGGGTAGAGAATTCGCCACCACTTCGGTGGCGTAGTTTTGCCATTTCGTTAACGATTTGATCGTAAGCAGGAAATATGTAGTCAGCAAATTGAATTTCCATTACTGGACGTAGACCATTCAAACCCATTCCAAATGCAATTGCCGCTATTCCACCTTCTGCCAATGGTGCATCAAAGACGCGATTAGAACCATGTTTTTCCTGCAACCCATCAGTGACGCGGAAAACTCCACCAAAATAACCCACATCTTCGCCAAAAATTACTACGTTTTCATTCATTTCAAGAAGATTATCAAGGGCGCTATTTAGTGATTGAATCATGTTCATTTCAGTCATTAAATCACCTCACTTCCCTAATTCCTCTCTCTGCTCTTGGATATGCCATGGGATATCTTCGTAAACTTCAGTGAAAATTGTGCTAGCAGGTGGCCAAGGCCCATTTGCTAGGTCGCCATGAGTTACTGCTTCTTTGTAAGAAGCGACGACTTCTTCGTCTAATTTTTGTTCTAGGGCAATATGCTGCTCATCACTCCATTCGCCAGTAGAAATAAGGTGGTTTTTTAGCCGTTCAATAGGGTCTCCACCAGGCCACTTCTCATGATCATTTGCTGGGCGGTAACGGCTAGCATCATCGCTACTACTGTGGTCACCTGCTCGATAAGTTAGTATTTCGATGTGGGTTGCTCCCATTCCTGCTGATGCTCGTTCTCTAGCCCATTTTGTGACAGAGTACAATGCTAAGAAATCATTTCCATCAACTCTGAATGAAGGTATTCCATAAGGTAGGGCTCTAGAGGCGAAATTTTCTCCACCAGAAGCAAAATTTCTGTGAGTTGATATTGCCCACTGGTTATTTACAACGCAAAGAATTACAGGTGGTTTGAAAATACTAGCAAAATTGACAGCGTAGTGGTAATCGCCTTCAGCACTAGCCCCGTCACCAATCCAAGTAATTGTGGCTTGGTCATCTCCTTTGTAGGCGCTTGCCATGGCTACGCCTACAGCTTGTGAAAACTGTGTCCCAACTGGACTGGATACCGAAATGTAGTAACCATCTCGATAAGTATAGTGGACAGGCATTTGCCGACCTTTGACATTGTCTTCTACGTTACCAATGCAGTGATTAATCATACTAACCATGCTACGGCCACGTACAAATTGACAACCAGGCTGACGATAGGTGGGGAACAGCCAATCGTGGTCCTGTAATGCCATTGTTTGTGATATTGCAATCGCTTCTTCTCCCAATGAACGCATGTAAAAAGAGAGTTTTCCAGTACGTTGCATTTTCATCATTCTTTCATCAAAAATTCTCATTCTAAGCATATGTTCTAATCCTAGGATTAATTCATCAGAAGTGAGGTCCGGATTCCATTCACCCTTTGCTTCATGATTGTCATCAAGTACTCTAACTAGTCCTTCAGCGTGTGGGGTGGTGTCTGAATATGAACAGATTTTTGGGTCAGGCCGTACTAAATCCTCAGGAGTGAATTCCCAAGGTTCAAAATGAGATTGCTCACCAGGTCTTCGAGGTGCATCTGGGACAGTAAAACCATCCAGTTTACCGCCTTGCTCGCCCCCTGTCATGCTCTCTCCTCGTAGTGCTATGACTATGATGATTTTCATTAAGGCCCATCTTTAGATGGGCTGCTGGGCAAGTAGGTGTAAGCGGCTCCCTCAGTTGAGGGTGTGGCTACAGGCTCACCGCCATTTGCTTCATTGAGGAGGGGGCCTGCACGGTAGGAAGAGCGAACCAGAGGTCCACTTGCTACGGCACTGAATCCAAGTTCTCTTGCAGAATTGTCCCATGCTGCGAATTGTTCAGGGGCTGGGAAGCGGTCGACAGATAGGTGCTTCCAAGATGGCTGCAGATATTGCCCTATGGTGATGATATCTACATCAGCATCTCGAAGTTGTTGCATTGCAGCATCAATCTCTTGATCAGTTTCCCCAATTCCTACCATCAAACTGCTTTTTGTAAGGATGTCAGGGCGTATTCGCTTTGCTTCTTTCAAGATGGTTAGTGACTGGGAGAAAGATGCTCTCGAATCACGCACATTTTTGTCTAGACGTGGCACACATTCCACATTATGTGCAAATACCGATAATGGGCTTTCGTACAATAGGTGTCCAAGGGCTTCCAAGTTTCCATCTAGGTCAGAACATAAGAATTCCAATTTTACTTCTGGGCATCTTTCCCGGACTGCCTGAATACATTTCTTGAAATGGTCAGCGCCACCATCGGAAAGGTCATCTCTGTTTACGACGGTAATGACAGCATGAGAAACACCCATCAATTTGACAGCTTCTGCTAGTTTTGCAGGTTCTTCAGTATCAAGTGGAGGAGGTGCCTTGATTGTGCCAACAGCGCAAAATCTACAAGATCTAGTACATTCTTGTCCCGCAATCATGAACGTTGCAGTGCCTCTGCCCCAGCAATCATGCACATTTGGGCACCTCGCCTCTTCACAGACAGTGTGTAATTTGTTTTCATGCACATTTGATTTAGTAAGGTTGAATCTAGATTGTGATTCTCCAACAGGCAATGACGTTCTAAACCATTTAGGGAGGCGTTTACGTTTTGCTTTACGTCGTTGTGAAGGAGTCAACTTTGTTTCTCCAATACAACCTTCCGTTGTCACTTCGGAGAATTTTGCTTGCGGTTGCTCGTCCACCATTCAACCTCCCCAATAGATGCGGGGGGCTGGAAGCAGTTAAGGCTTCGATTCAAATGTATGATTGTCAACGCGGCAGTCTCAATAGAATAGAATAGTTCGGTTAGTTCGAAGGTGGCGTGATGGGTGTTGCATTGGTTACAGGTGGCGCCCGTAGGATTGGCGCTGAAATATGTCGCAATCTTGCTGCTTCAGGTCATTCTGTTATCATACATTACAACACATCTAAATTGGAATCAGAGGCTCTTGCAGAAGAGTTACAGAAGATTTCCAAAATAGCAACAATTCAAGCAGATTTAGGGGATCAAAATGAGTGCAATGATTTACTAGCCAAAGCAACCCAATTTTTTGGTCCAATTTCAATCTTAATTAACAATGCATCTTTCTTTGAATATGACAATTTAGAATCATTTAATGCCGACACATTCATGCGTTCTATAGAAGTAAATACGTTATCTCCATTGGTGCTAATAAAAGCCTTTGCTAGCCAAGTACCAGAGGGTGGTGGCTGCATCATAAATATGCTTGATCAGAAGTTGCATAACCCCAATCCCGATTACCTCTCTTATACTACTTCAAAAACAGCTATCGCTGGAATGACGGAATCTCTAGCAATAGGGCTCGCTCCAAGCATTCGAGTAAATGGTTTAGCCCCGGGTCTAACACTTCCTTCTCCTCATGCGCCTAATTCTAAATTTGAAGAGTTACACAATTCTACTCCACTGGCTAGAGGTTCAACTCCAGAAGATATTTCAGAAGCAGTACTATATTTGGTTGCAGCCAAAGCAGTTACTGGGCAGGTGCTTTTTGTTGATGGCGGTGAGAGATTAAGTCCGCGTGATTCCGATGTCCTTTTTGGTAGGGGTGAATGAAGTGGATAGCAGAGAAATTGAGAGAATATTGATGGAAAGGGTTGGATTTGCCCTTACTACGTTGCAACTTAGAGACTACATTGTCAATTTGGAAATAGGTGTGCTTGAGCAGGAACAGGGTGTTTCTCAGCGTATTCGATTTGATGTGGATGTATTTGTTGCAGGAGCATCTCAACCTGCTGAGGATGAAATTGACCGTGTTCTTGACTACGATTTTATTATGGCAGCAATATCCAATAAAATGGCGTCGGATCGTATCAATCTTCTTGAGTCATTAGTTGCTGACTTGTTAGATACATTGCTAGTTCCTGCAGAAGTAATTGCCTGTAGTGTTACAGCAACAAAACTTGATATCTATAGTGGTCAAAGTGAGATTGGTTGTCGCATGATGAAACTCAAAGACGGCCTTGTTGCTGATGAAAAATAATTGAAATGCGGGGGGTGGGATTTGAACCCACGAACCGCTTGGGACCGGAGCTTAAGTCCGGCGCCGTTGACCAGGCTTGGCAACCCCCGCACCCTCTCGCTCACGCACATACTCCATGAAGGTGGCGTTTTCATATTGCCTTTCTTGTAGTTGATTAACAATGATGCATATTATGGACTCTCAACGGTGAACCCTTTAACGGTCCGTTGACACGGCGTAGCCGTGGAACTAACTTCATTCCCCCCCAAAGTTGCAAGGAAGGGAACAATAGCCTCGCTTTTTCTCTTTGTGGTGATGTTTTCTTCGCTTTTCGCATCTATCCCCGCCGGTCAAACGCATTACGAACTTCAAGAAGAATCACCAATTTTCCATACGGGCGAAATTCCAGTGAAACTATACAATATTTTCATCGATAAACGCAATTCCACTGCTGGTGGTGATGGCTACCTCACTACTAAGACTCCTAATGGGGATCAAAGCAATGAATCTGCATTAGCAGAAACATTGGAATTTAGAACTAGAAA
>DASCSU010000007.1:0-24526 GCA_034399495.1 Candidatus Thalassarchaeaceae archaeon | reverse complement strand
CCAACCGTCTGTCATCACAACCACCTCAATTGCTTGCTAATTCATTAGCAGATTTGACAATATTATCAAAATCATCTGCTGAACCCTCTAATTCGGTCACAGCGATGGCTGAAGTTGGGCGCCCTTCTGGTAAACCAGCAGCTTCCCCAAGATATCCCTGATCTTCAACATAAAGGTAAGGTATACCACGTTCTTTGCAAATAAGAGGAATAGGCATCATCATCTCACCAGGATTGACATTCTCAGCCATTATCACAAGCTTGGCAGCACCTCGCTCGCAGACCTTAATGACCTCATTCATTCCCTTCTTGAATCTACCACTTCCATCTTTTGCAATCTTTTTCACTAGCTCGTAGACTTTCTCCTGCACGTCGGCAGGTGTCTCAAAATCAATATGTACGCTCATAGGATATTCTCCTCCTGTAAGTGTCACGGCGAGGGCGTGGTCTGTATAAACGCACCGATTTGAATAGGTGGACTATAATAGGCCATTACTCAAAGTTTGAGCCTTTCTAGCAAGTTTTGGACTCCTCTGGCTAGAGCAGCGGCCGAAGAGACAAGAGCGCGTGGGTTACTAGCAATGGAATCAGTAGCATGAACTCCACTAACATGTTCATCAAGTCTAGTAATGGCGCCTCCAGTGAAGAGGCCGTGGGTACAGGCAGCGTGTACTTCCTTTGCGCCTTGGCTTAGCAAAGCATCACTTGCTTTGCAGATAGTCCCACCAGTACTAATCATATCATCAACTATCGTAACTACTGCCCCATGTACATCCAAATCCTTTGGTTTGTGTTCTATTGTGTGAGCATCTATTCTAGTCTTTTCAAGATAAGAGAACTTGCAATCTATCAAGTTCGCCACATGTGAAGCCCTCTCAATTGCTCCTTTGTCGGGACTGAGTATGAAATCAGGATTAACATTAGTTTTCAAGTAATCAGCAATTTCTGGCATCGCACTTACAAATTCAACTGGCTTCTCAAGATTATCCAAAACAGAAGGTGCGTGTAAATCCAATACAATTAACCCATCAATATGACGGGCAAGTAATCTTACGATTAGTGAAACTGAAACTACTTCTCCTCGTTGAAATCTCTTATCTTGGCGACTATATCCAAAATAAGGAACTGCGAGAATAATTCCAGGCCCTACATTTTCAAGTTGTTCTGGACCTTCACCTTTCAAATTCTGAAGATTACCCGATCTCACATCGTGAATTGCTTCAAGCATTAGCAACGCCTCAACAATTCCATCGTCAGGGAATGTTGTAGCAACAACTATTACTGGTTCAGAGCGAACTGCCTCAATGCTATTTACAGGAACCCGTACATAGGCTTCAGTATCTGGAAAACGCCTAGCTACGAGGGCATGGTGCTCCCATCCCAACTTCTTCGCTAGTTCAGCGGCTAAGTTACCATCAATGCTTCCCGATACTACTGGCAGGTGCTCCCCTCGAGTAACCCGAGCCGCCCCCCATTCATCTCCTTTGCGAGTGAATCGAATTTAGAATAGGACTATTTTTTCATCATTATTGCTTTTCTAAGGTTTCCCTACACTTAGAAATATACTCAAGTGGGCGAGACCGGATTTGAACCGGTGACCTCCCGGTTATCAGCCGGGTGCTCCAACCAAGCTAAGCTACACGCCCAGAGCGAGCAACGCCACCGAGGGGGTGGATTAAACGATTCCGATTGAAGAGCGTTATTCTTCTTCTTCAAAATCATCTTCTAGTATTTCACCAGAGTTTAATTTCAAGTATGATGGTAGCCCCATCAATTTTTCAAAAGTGCGTGAAAGAATAATTTCATCTAAACGTGGACTAGTCCTTGCTAGAAACTGGACAGGAATGTTGATTGTGTCACATTCCAAACGGTATCTTCTACGAAGCATCGACCTCGCTTTGACTTGAATCCCACGATAAGTTCTCTTAATTTTGACTAAACCAATTACTTCCCCAAGATCTTCACCCTGAGTATCTAGTACGGCTCGGTCAAGAAGTTCGTCAGGCGCGTATAACTTCTCATCGATTCTAACAGTGTTGCGCCATCTGCGTTGTAGTTCACGCATTGATTTTGATAATTTGATTGTCCCATCAGATTGAATACTGTGGAGAAGCTCCTTAGAAAGTGGTGCATATTCAGCAGGTTTTCTCATGAACTCATCTGCTATGTCTGAGTCAACCTGGAGCCTCAGTGACTGCACTCGTTCTTCATTGGGGTGAAATCTTTCCCCCACTATCACTCCTACGCGCGTCTGTTTCACGTAAACTTCCCGCTGTAGTAATTCTTGTATCATAAATGATTCATCTGTCATATTTTTTCCCTCTTCAATTCCGTGCATCCCATTACTCGGTCAACGGGCTACGCATCAAGTCAGTATATTAACTATATGTAGAAAAAGTTAATTGAAATACAATTGAAAAAGACGGATAATCGTTGTTTATCCAATTGGATAATAGAAAATTGAGAATCTTTGCATATAATTGGTTTTCAATTGAAATTAGTAGCCATGTACCGCGTATCTGCCAATATAAGTATCAAATTATAAGGATTATCCGTAATTGTATTTCAATTGAAAAGACGGATAATATGCATTTTCTAATTATTTGTTCGAGTTGTTACTTTAGATCTATAATAATCCTAGTATTATCGGTGTTATCTAATATGAAATTAGAAAACTTCCTTGTTTTCATATTTATTTTCACCACCATTATTTTCAATAATACTATGCTGTCCAAATGACAACCATTTCTTAATAAATAATCTAATTGAAAAATAATTTTTCCAATTGAATTATCACATACCATAAGACATTGTTTTGGAGACAACAATACAGGCGTACTTACGGAATATATTGATGAGCGTATTCCTCCTCCCAATGACATGCAAGACCCGTTGTTGGATTTGTTAGAGGAAATTCGGACGAATTCTGGGCCACGACAAACTATTGGTTTAATGGACATAGTTGTCACTCGTTTTGCTGCATCGGATCAGAATCTAGTAGACGCCATTTCAGAAGCATCAATAAATCATAAAGAATACTCAGCACAGTTAGGTCCTGAATTGTTAATGATGGATGAATCAGAACTAATCCGAACATTACAATCTGATTTCATTAATTTCTATCCAGCTGCAACCGTTAATCCATATGTTGCAATAGCCGCCCGTGGCCCTTGGATAATTACTTCCCATGGAGCAGTTCTGCACGACAATGGAGGGTACGGGATGCTTGGAAGTGGCCACGGCCCTGATAATGTAATTAATGCAATGTCAAAAAATTGGGTAATGGCAAATGTGATGACGGCTTCATTTAGCCAGAAAAAGTTAGCAGATGCATTGCGTAGAGAGGTTGGCCATTCTCGCAGTGCTTGCCCCTTTTCAAAATTCATCTGCGTAAATAGTGGTTCTGAATCAGTAACACTAGGTATGCGAATTGCTGATGTTAATTCTAATAATATGACGGCTCCAGGTGGCCGCCATGAAGGAAAACCAATAAAGATAATTGCGCTTAAGCAAGGATTCCATGGGAGAACACAAAGACCAGCATCAATATCAGATTCTTGTAAAAAAGGATACATCGATAATCTTGCAACTTTCCGTGAGCGTGATAATATCATCATCGTTGAACCCAACAATGTTGAAGATTTGCAGTCAGCATTTTCAAGAGCGGCAGAAGAGCACTTTTTCATTGAATTACTTGCCTTAGAACCAGTACAAGGGGAAGGATCCCCTGGTCAATCTGTAACCCGGGAGTTTTATGATGAAGCTAGACGGTTAACTTCCGAACATGGGAGTATGTTGTTAGTTGATTCCATACAGGCTGGCTTTCGTGGCAAAGGGTGCCTTTCAATTGTTGATTATCCTGGATTTCAATCCGCTGAAGCGCCTGACTTGGAGACATGGTCAAAAGCACTTAATGCAGGACAATATCCTCTTTCTGTTGTAGGATTATCAGAACGTGCTGCGGAATTGTATGTTGTTGGAATCTATGGAAATACCATGACTACTAATCCTCGGGCGCTGGAAACTGCAATAGAAGTACTCAGCAAGATAACTCCCCACTTACGGGCTAACATTGTTGAAAAAGGTGATGAATTTCTCTCAAAACTTGAAGAATTACAGGATGAATTCCCTAATGAAATCACTTTGGTTCAAGGTTCAGGGTTACTTCTGTGCGTAGAACTGGACCCGAAAACTCTCCCTGTTGTTGGCTTTAATTGTGTTGAAGAGTGGTGTAGATTGAATGGGCTTGGAGTTATCCATGGAGGAAAGAATGCTCTACGTTTCACCCCTCATTTTGGTATAACTTCCGATGAGATAGATTTGATAATAGATTTGGTCAGACGTTGTTTGATTGAATTTACTGAAGGCCACATGAAGGTGGGATGATGCCAAATATGGTAACTCTTCAAGGAGAAGAGGATGGTTTCTTTTTGTCATTAAAAGAGAGACTTGAGAGAATAGAAATTAATACAGATTCCCTCGATGGGATCCATATAGTATGCTGGCATTCAGGTCCAGCAGTAGAATGTGATTTAGTAATCCGCCCTTCAACAAGTAATCCTTACCCTTGTGAGGTTCATTGTGAATTGGTGTTGCATGACTTGTACATCCCTAGTGGTTCTGGAGAGTGGGGACCTAAGGAAATAGAACACCAAATCTTGTGGTTGAATGACCCTGTAGGGGAAAGACCTCGGGGTGATGCAAGGTACTGGATTCATGTCCGTGATGTAGTGGATATGATTTCGTTGTTATTTTCTAATCTACCGAATGGTGTAATTGATGTTAGTGGCAGGCGTTGCTGGAGCCATGAAGCGATGTCAAGTGAATTAGAGATGCTTTTCAAAAGAGTAAAAGCTGCTGAAAACAAAACTTTCCAATTGGAAAATCTAAAAATCTTCGAACCTAAGATTGAACCTACCATCGCCCAACAAAGACCTGATTTGTCCCCCTTACACTCTGCTTTACTAAAGGTTGGAGCAGTTGGATGGCACCCATTAGTTCCATTTCGAGTAGGGTTAATGGAATGTATTGCATTACACTAGAAAAACTATTCAGAGAAGAGGCTAGAGCCTAATAGTGGCAAGATTACAGATGCATCTCCTTCAACTACTACTTGAGGTGCTTCTGCTCTTATCTTCCCCCAACTGATTGCCTCGCGAAGTCTCGCGCCAGATAGTGAACCATCATGTTCAGGTGCCGTTGTAATTTGCACTGCTGAATCCAAACCCTCCCTATATTGGTTCCACCAGATAACATGATGTTTTGAAATCCCACCGCCAACCATCAAAGCGTGGGATGATTCGGCAGTCCATACTAAATCTGAGAGGCGCTGTTGATCAGCTAACAAGTCGATATTGAAGTCACTCATTTTTTGTCTATGCATGAATAGTTGAGCCCCTACTGAACCATCATAAATTCCTGGAATAATTATTGGAATACGATTCTTGGCGGCCCAATGCAATAAACTAGATTCATCTTCTATCCTATCCCCTATCGCCCAACATAATTCAACACTACCAAAACCTTGCCAAGGATTTTCAGGATTGATTAATCTGCGTTCTTCATCAATTTCTTGCAACATTGGAGTCAAAACTTCCTCAATTATATCACCATAACTTGCATTGGGAACAATAACGTTGCCTAGACGATTCAATCCATGTTCACCAAGTTCCACATCATCGAGTTCAAATGAACCGTGGTAATAATTTCGGAAAGTTCGGGCAATATCATGATCCAATGTCCCACAAGTAGTAACTACAACATTGAATTTCTCCCTTTTCAATACTTCAACAAAGAATCCCCTGGTACCAGTTGCACAGAGACAAGCAGGAAAAGAAAGCCAATTTAGATGGTTTGTTTCATTAGATGATGCTTTTGCTTCATCAAGTCCTTCAAACATAGAATTTATCATATCACGAGCACGTGCTATTTTAGTTGCAGTGAACCCGCCTGCTTTTGCCATTTGGTCTATCAACGATGAGGGGCCATCAATAGATGAGAAATCGTAGTCCACTACTGGAATTTCGAAGTCATCCGGCCCCACCATAATAACACCCGAACAGCCAATGAAAAATGAATACAGCGGTCACAACATATCGGTTTAATTTCATGAATTACTTCATTTGCGACATCTACGCCCGTTCCCTTAAGGCGCCCCAGGAGGGATGTCGGTTTCAATTAAACAGGTGTATCTCATCTATTATTTTCCAATTGGAAAATTCTATCTCTCAATTGGGCAGCCTTCTCGAATTCAAGTCTGCTGGCAGATATCTTCATCTCCTTCCTAAGCCTTCTTAGCAATCGCTCTAATTCCTCATCTGCTTCATCTAATGACTCCAAATCTGATTCGGATGAAAGAATGGATTCAATTTCAGCCCACGATGGCTGACTAACTCTAGAAATAGTGTCATCAGCAGATTCCCAACCATCCGACCCTAAGTTGAATTTTTTGACAATATCCTTCTCATTACGAGAACCTTGACCAGTAACACCGCCAACAAATCGTTTGCCACCGGAGCCACCTTTTCCTGAGGTTCCGGCAATTAATTCACTAGCTTCAACACCCATTACTGGAAGTGCTTTTTGTATTGTTCTAGGAGTAATGCCATGTTCATCGTTGAATGCTTCCTGCCTCTCCCTTCTATCAACGGTTTGAGTAATTGCTGATTTCATCGCATCAGACATTGAATCGGCATACAACAGCACGCGCCCCTTTTCATTACGTGACGCACGGCCAATTGTTTGCAATAATGAACGCTCATTCCTAAGAAAACCTTGTCTATCAGCATCAAAAATTGCAACAAGTGATACTTCAGGAATGTCTAACCCTTCTCTCAATAAATTGATGCCAACTATGACATCAATATGGCCCAACCGTAATGCTTTGATTATCTCTGAGCGTTCAATAGTATCTATTTCAGAATGAAGATAATGTGCTTTTACACCCATTCGTTGCAAATATTCTGAAACTTCCTCTGCAAATTTGATTGTCAATACCGTGACCAACACTCTTTCACCGTTTTTCACACAGTGGTTGATTTCATCTAGCAAGTCCTGAACTTGACCCTCAGTTGGACGGACCTCGATGCATGGATCTAGAAGGCCCGTTGGGCGGATTTCCATTCTAACTACCCCTTTGAGTTCTTGTAAGGTATTCAACATACTTGGAGAGCGTTTAGGCTTTTTTAATTCAGGCTCATCAACACCACCACCACCCGGAACGTGTAGCAAGTCTCTAGGCACCTCTTGCCCTGTTACTTCTGCAAGATGGCGTAACTCTCTTTCACCAGGAGTCGCAGAAACATAGAGCATTTGTGGCACTAGTTGTTGGAACTCATTAATCATCAACGGACGATTATCGGCTGCAGATGGTAGCCTGAATCCATGTTCAATCAACGAATCCTTGCGTGATTTATCTCCGGCGTACATACCCTTCAGTTGAGGGAGTGTGACATGACTCTCATCCATGATGACCAAAAACTTCTGATTATCTCCATGAAATTGCTTGGCAGCAGCAGCGAAGAAATCGAGGAGGCAGTAAGGTCGTTGCCCGTATGTACGGCCATCAAAATGCATCGAATAATTTTCAATTGCTTTGCAGTGTCCTGTTTCGGTTAACATTTCCAAATCAAAGGTGGTACGAGTCTCCAACCTATGAGCTTCCAGTTCTTTGCCTTGTGATTCAAGTGCATGAGTTCTTTCACTCAATTCAAATGTGATGTCTTCAAGAGCCTGTCTGAATCTTTCTGGGCTCGTCATAAAGAATTCTTTAGGATGAATCCAGGCTTCATCTAACTCATCGACTGTCTCCCAAGTAACCGCTTCACAAACCTGGATGCGCGTGACCCCGTCAAAATCAAAACGAATTCTAAGAGGGTCATCTCTGCTTGGCATCCATACATCTACTACTTCGCCCCTACAACGCAATTGTCCACGAGTAATTTCTCCACTGACTCGTTGATATTGTAATTCCACAAGTTGTTTAACTAAATCCAAAGGCTCTATTGATTGTCCAACATGTACTCTAGCATGCTGTTTTAGAAAGGTCTCTGGAGGATTGAGACCATAAATTGACGAGACTGTACCCACGGCTATCACATCAGGCCTANACACTAGAGAAGCTACAGTTGCGAATCGTTCTTGCTCGATTCGNTCATTCATCTGCATTTCTTTGTCAATGTAGAGATCTCGTTTCGGGAGATATGCTTCTGGTTGATAGTAGTCATAATGGCTGACGAAATATTCCACTGCGTTTTCTGGGAAAAGAGACGACATTTCTTGCCACAGTTGGCGGGCCAAGGTTTTGTTATGACTAAGAATTAGTGTTGGGATATTCAACTGTTCAATTACATGTGCCATTGCGAATGTTTTCCCTGAGCCTGTAACACCTAAAAGTATGGAACGTTCTTGATTATTTTCTAATTGGAAAATTAATTTTTCAATTGCAGATTGTTGGTCACCTGCAGGCGCATAATTGGCATGTAATCTGAAACAAGATACCTTCGGGTCTAATCTCCCTACAGCCGCCCCGGCTATCGCTTTGGAGAGATCGAAAGGGTCTATCTCATCCACTCTCATGAAACTCCCTCGAAATTATTGTTCTTAATCATGGGCGATATAAGCCACCATTCACATGGAGGACGGCGCCTGTAATGTAACTAGAGTCTTTAGACAACAGAAATGATATCACGCTAGCGACTTCTTCTGGTTGGCCCAATCGACCCATCGGAATCCCTGATTCCCTCTCACTTCTTTTCACAGGAGTATCCCCTGCTACAAGATCAGTGTCAATAGTCCCTGGCGCAATGACATTGACTCTTTGACCTATTTCAGCAACATCAACAGCAAGTGAGCGAGCCCACGCATGAAGGGCCCCTTTTGATGCTGAATAGTCAGCACCTGTTGCTGTACCTTTCAACCCCAATTGACTACCTAATACCACTACGCTAGCTGAGTTGGAAAGGTGAGAAGAAAGAGCTTTCCAAACTAAGAATGCTCCAGTGAAATTTACATCCATGGTTTTAGCCATATCTTCCAATGTTAGTTCACTTGCTTTCCCTCTTTGATACATTGCATGATTCAGAACTAGGGCATCAACCCCCTCTTTGACCCAAGGGTGGTCTGCAAGAATCATCACTTCACCGGAATCAGAGCAATCCACTTTTACAGCGACGCAATCACATCCAATTCCTCTTACATCCGCAATGACTTTCTCTGCCGCTTGTGCATCTGTATGATAAGTAATTATCAAGCGGTAACCATCAGAGGCTAAACGGCTTGCTGTAGCCGCTCCAATACCCCTACTACCCCCAGTAATTACTGCTAATTTAGCCATATTATCACCTCAATCCCCTAGCATGAGTCCCTTGTCGGGTTCCATTAATATGATTGCTAGTAAAAGAACCCATCCAGTAAGCATTGACACGCGGAAAAGTGTTGTTTGGAAATCTGTGAACTTCTCACGGCCTATGATTACAGCAATATTTAGAATTGCCATAAGTCCTGCAGCAGCGAGAAACCAAATTTCATTCATGGGGTTCGAGATAGCGAAGCATGCGAACCATAGCAGAGTTAGTTGCACAGATGTCCTAGTAGTAGCCCCCTCAGAGAATCGGGAAGGGAATGAATGAATTCCGTTTTCTCGGTCACTTTCTACATCCATGCGTGCATAGTTAATATCAAAGGCAGCTATCCAAAGTGCCACCCCAAGAGAGATGAAGAATATTGTAGGATACCAAAGAATGTCTGTGTATCCCTCGTGCGCCCCGGTAATTGCAGCCCACCCATGTACATCTGCTGCAACAGCAACCCAGGCACCAGCTGGCGCAAGACCAAGACACAGCCCTAGCCACAAATGACACAGCCAAGTGTAACGCTTTGTGTATGGGTAGATAACAAAAGCCAAGACCGGAAGCCAAGCCATCATTAATGCCACCACATTAAGTTTCCAAGCACCTAGAAGAAGCATCCCTAGGAAAATTACTGAGAGAGACCAAGCAGTTTTCATTGACATTGAGCCCGATACTAGATGTCGGCTCGCAGTACGAGGATTTACAGCATCAATATCACGATCAATGATGCGGTTCAGAGCCATTGCAAGGCCACGTGCCCCAACTGCTGCAATCAGAATCCAAAATAGATCCATTCGCAACCAACCGAGTTCACTAACTGGAAGGTCATGAATGAATTGATTGTAGGCAAGAATATACCCTACTAATACAAAGGGCAGTGAGAATAGTGTGTGTTCTATCTTTACGAATTCTAGAATCTCTTTGGCACCCACATTACCACCTCGTAACATTTGGCTCCCATGCTCTTTGCTCGTACCCATCATACCCTGCCATATTGGTTACTTTAGTGAGAGTTGCATGACTATGTAGGGTCAGAGGTGGCCAACTTCTGATGGGGTATATCGGGTCCAGCGCAGAAATTTGTTGTCCCGCTTCTGCTAATGCAGTTCGACCCGGATGAGGAATTGGTGCAGTTGCATCCCAACAAACTCTATTGCGGCCAGAATCGAAATGTAGGTCGCGGCCCACATCAAAACGAACGGTTAGCTGCCAAAGCAGTTTTCGATTAACTCCAGCGGAATGTAATTTAACATCATCATCAGTTATGAAAAGCCACCTTAGATTCTCGGAATCTTCTAATTGCCAAATTGAATTCATCAATTGAAATATTCGTTGCCTTTGTGCTCTGCTGGCCTCTACTTGAGCGGCCCATGCTAACGGATCTAAGATTGCACCCATCCCAGTTGTTGGATTAGGTGTGTCATCGATTTTTGTAGTAATCACCAACATAGAGGGTCGAAGTTGTAGCACCTCACACACAGAATCCAAAGCCCTAACCTTGGCACAGAAGTCAACAGAAACACCGGGCGCTTCAATTAATCCTCGACGCCATTCGGGCGTGCTGTCAAAGCTAGTCCCCCGAGGAATACCAACGCCTCCTTTTCGAGGATCGCTCCCCGGCAGAGTTGTGGCATCTATCAATAATTTATCGTGAACATTTTCCCAAGGAGATGTGGCATCAAGAGAATCAGCCACTAGTCCAGGAATGATGATTAAATCTGAAGATGGGTTTACCTTTTGGTGTAATGTATCTAGAAAAGCATTCAAGTCTTTTACAGGATGTGTTGGATCTACTGCTACTGATATTTTCGTGAACATCAATTGACCAGCCCCCAAAAGCCCGAGGCAGGTCTTACGAGCCTGCCTTGGATAGCGTTGTTTTGAAGATACGATTGCAAGGTTATGGAAGCCAGTACCATGTGGCACATGCATGTCAACAATATCACGGTGTTGGAAATTTAATACTGGCAAGAATGCGTCAGTAATGGCTTCACCTAGATAGCCGTCTTCCATTGGAGGCAATCCTACAATTGTCATAGGCACCAAGGGTTCTGTGCGGTGGGTGATTGCAGTCACATGCATTACTGGATAGTCACCTTCAAGACTGTATAATCCAAAATGGTCGCCAAATGGGCCTTCAGTCCTAGTTTCCCCCGGCACACAGTAGCCTTCGATTACCACATCGGCTTCTGCTGGCACCAACAAATCCTGAGTCGTTGCCTTTACCATTCGGAGTCTTTGGTCCCCGAGGAATGATGCGAACATGAACTCTGATAGGTTATCTGGCAATGGCGCAATAGCACTGAAAATCAATTCTGGTGGGCCACCCAAACAAATTGCGACTGGTATCTGCTCAGGAGATTCTTTGCTTGAATCAGCGTGTTCTGCACCATGCTTATGCATTTGCCAATGTAATCCACATTCGGTTGGTCCGTAAATCTGTGAGCGATACATTCCAAGGTTCTGTTCTCCGCTAATTGGATCTTTAGTAATAACTAGAGGAAGAGTCATGAATTGACCACCATCATTCGGCCATGTCTTTGGTATTGGAAGAGAAGTCAAATCAGGTGTTTCCATTATTATTTCTTGGCATGCCCCTTTCTTCACACGCTTTGGAGCCATTCTCAAACCTTGGCGCGCTAATGCAATCCCTTTCCATGGTTTCTTAGATATTGCAGCCACATCGGGCTTCATCATCCCAACAAGACGCTCCCCAATTTGTGAAAAATCATCAACACCCAATGCCATTTTTATTCTCTCAGAAGTCCCAAAGAGATTCATAACCAATGGAATTTCAGAAATATTACCATTTGGAAGCATTGGTTGTTCAAAGATTACTACCTTACCACCTTTTTTCACTACCCTATCAGCAATGCACCCTGCTTCTAGTTCTACATCAACAGGGCGGTTGATTCGAAGGACCCTATCGCCCTCTTCAAGAGCGGCCACGAATTGTTGCAGATTGCTCCATCCCACACACCCCCGAAGGGTTATCCCCTATGAAACATCAAGGAGGAGAGTTTGTGGCAAAATGACCGCGTTCTTCATGAAGTGAGTTCCCCTCATCATAGAATATGCAAGAGCAGGCGACAGCGTGTGATGTTCTCGTCATAGGTGCTGGACCGGGTGGTGGTTCCGCTGCCCTTCATGCTGCACGACATGACCTTGATGTAGTGATTATTGAGGACCACGCTGAAATTGGAACTCCTGTCCATTGTGGAGAATGTATTTCAGATGTAGCAGTCAAAAACCTAGATCTTGAGTTGCCCCCTGATGTAATATCTAGGGAAGTTGATGGAATTCGCGTGCTATTTCCCGATGGTACTGCCAAAAAATTGAGCGAGCCGGGTTATGTATTAGAAAAACACCTGTTTGAGCGTTGGTTAGTTAGTGAGGCCGAAGAGGAGGGAGCAAAATTGCACCTTTCGCACAAATTAACCTCAATGAAACGCGTTGAGGTAAATGGTAAATTCAAGGCATGGCTTTGTGAAGGGAAGGGTGAAATGTTTCCATTTGAGGCAAAAGTTGTCATTGATGCATCAGGAGTAGGAGGGGTTTGTTCAAAATTACTCGAACTTAACCCAAGACCAAAAGTAATTGCTGGAATGCAATATGAAATGTTAGAGGTGCCAACCGATGGATATCTTGATTTCTATATTTGGCCACATTATGCAATGAAAGGATACCTCTGGATGATTCCAAAATCAAATGGGCGAGCAAATGTAGGTTTAGTTACTGAAGACAAGAAAGGGGCAGTTAAGTCTCTTGACCAATTTATCGCAGATGGAGAATTCAAGGATTTAGAAAAGGTAAATCCACCTTGGCGGAAAGAGGGGGTTGCAATACGCGGATTTGGTGGTACAATCCCTATTTCAGGACCACACAAAGCAACTCATTCAGATGGTTTGATGCTTATTGGGGACGCTGCTGGATTCACATCACCTCTGTTTGAAGGCGGTTCGCATTTAGCACTGAAGTCCGCTGCCTTCGCTGCACTAACTGCTGCCGAGGCAATCGCCTCGGGAGATACATCATCTAACATGCTGGCCGCCTACCCTAAACGCTGGAAGAAGGAGTTCCCCCCGTATGAGAAAATCTTACGTGGGAAAACTGCCCTATATTCATTGAATAATGATGATATGTCAGCAATGGGGCGTTGCTTCCCCGAAGAGATGTCTGCAATGGGACTCACAGGTAAAGCAATGGTTGGTATACGCCTGTTGTTCCGACGACCTAGTTTATATTTCAAACGAATTATCCCTGCCATGCTTGCATTTGGGTATAGCCGAGCTAAACATTATGGCTGGTGAACTAGAAGGATTTTGAACAAAGTCCCGCGCCGAAATCGCCATCCCCTATTCCCTGTTCGGACACCTCATGCAATGGGTTCTTTGGGTAGCATTAGCCGCTTCAGTGGCCGCCCTTTTTATCCCGTGGCGTGATCTTTCAAAGGATTTAGGAACATGGATTCCTCGCGCTATAGTACTTCTGCAGATTCAACCATTTTTAATTCTCACATTTCTGTTTATAGTTGATTCAACAACCTATGATTTAGTGCGTCTCTATGGGGGCGGAAGTATGCCTCTACTTTACAAAATAAGTGCGGTTTGGGCCAGTAGGGAGGGACCTATTTTACTATGGGCAGGATTAATCGCATTGTGTGGTTTATTTTTCCAAATTAAAGGGAGAGGTGATAGTGCTATTTTGATGAGAAAAATAGTCAATGGCGTGGTTCTAACTATCTTGACATTAGCCCTAATAATGCGCCCCTTTAGACTTGCTCAAAGTACTTGGAGAGGTGAATTAAATCCCCTATTACAAACTGATTTAATGGTGCTCCACCCCCCTCTAATTTACCTCTTTTATTCACTTTGTATAATTGTGATGATACAAGCACTGACATTCATCCTTAGCGAAGAAGATATTGCGCCTTCAAAATTTAAGAAAGACATACTGCCTGCAGCAAGAGCCGCATTTGCTGTTGGTACACTTGGAATTGGACTAGGAGGGTTGTGGGCATACACTGTACTAGATTGGGGCGGTTACTGGGCTTGGGATCCCGTTGAGACTGCTTCGCTTCTACCTTGGGTGTGCCTTCTACTTTTACTACACCTACGAGTATCCCCGGGAAAAAAGGTGGCGAAATGGGCCATTCCTCTAGCAATCCTCCCTGGTTGGTTTACAATTCACGCAACCATGGTAACACGAGCTAATGGTGTTTGGACATCAGTTCATACTTTTGTTAGTGATGAATTAAACGGTCGAAGTGATACCGCTATTGGACGTGTTATTGATTTACAAGGAGAAGGGGTTGCCGGGACTGAAATAACAACCTACCTTATCGCTTTGATAACTATTCTAATTACCACGATTGCTTGGTTGGTGACATCTCAAAGTGGGCTTGGAGATGAAAAACGATGGCGGTTAGTTAGTCGATATTCATTATTCTTTATTCTTGTAATCCCACTCTCACGTTTTGTCACAGTAGATTTATTTGGGGCTGAAATTAGTTGGATCGAATTGTTACCTTCTGTGCTACTCTTTTTGCTAGCATCTTCATCAATAATTGCATTAATTAGCCCACCAAATACAATTTTGCCTAATTTATTTGATAATAACGAAAAGTTGTTTTCAATGGTTGCAATTTTGTTGTTATCTTATTTTATTCAAGATATGGTAGTCGCATTTTTATTGTGCATTCTGATGATATTGAAGATTAGTGAGCAATGTAATTCTGGCATCCAATCGGAAAATGCAAATGGAAATTTAGGTAATTTTTGGGCAGTTGCAGCAGTTATTGTAATTCTAACTGCAACTTATGCGTTCTTGATTGAAGTAACAATTGCAGGCATTGCCCTGCTCATTTTCCTTTGGCCAATACTTCTGAAAGAATCTGATGAAGAAGAGCAATCTCTCAAAGACCGACTGTTGCAATTTTGCACTAGAAAAGAACAGATGCGTCTTGCCCTTTACACACCCATAATGATAGGTGCCATCTTTCTCTCTTTGACTTGGATGCTAATGATTGCGAGTATTGATGGAGCATCTTTAGCGATGCATGAGATGTTTGGTGGACCGCTCATTCTCCTAGTTGCCGCGGCTCTTGCCACATATTCATGGAAGGACACTGTTCCATCAAAATGGATACCAATGCTCTTGTTAGGATTCATTGCCCTTGGAATAATATTAGGAAATATCCTCAATTTGCCACTTACTGGTGATAGTAATGCACAATTCAGCGAGGTTGTTTCTCGTGGAGATGTTGCTTGGCTTTTGCTACCAATGATGATTGTTGCGATTCCTTCACTAATTAGACTGACCTATGATTTGAGTAGAAAAACCATTGAAGGCTATTCCACTGCAAAATTACGTAGTTCACTTGCACATGCTGCCCATGTTGGAATCCTATTACTCCTAGTGGGCCATATATTCACTACAACATTGGTTGACAGAACGGATTCAAGTCATCAAGTAATATTGGTACAAGATGATCAAGTCACTCATGATGGGCTTCATTTGACATTCATTGAATGGACTATTCTTTCATCTGATGATGAAGATTTTTCTGAGCGATTTAAAGTTGGCGACGGATTCATTGGGGCCGAAATAGAAGTGAGGAATGAAGCGGGAACATTACTTGGCACAGTAAATCCTGGAATGCTACGGTTTGATGATTCAAACGGATTCCCTAGAAGTGAAGTTGCTAGACATTCCACTTGGACTGGGGATACTATCTTCATCTTTGATTGGTCACAAACTCAAGAATTAGGAAATGCATCTGATACTATTGACATGGCATCTGGGGAAATGGAACTTGATCGTGTACGATTAACGGTATATCACCTACCAGGCAGCCACCTTGTTTGGGCCGGTTGGCTCATCATTATGCTCTCTACATTCACTCTCTGGATTTCTTCTATTCCGCGTTCAAAAGAGGCTAAAACGACCTCTGCTGAAACATAATAATTACCGGCTCACTCATAAAGGGAGAGTCGGTCGCCGGCTCGCCCCGTAGGGGCGTGGAGAGAGTTATCATGGAAGAAGGGACAATTGTCTACATAGATTACGACCTGTTTGACGCTGAGTCAGGAACATTGATTGAAACCACACGTGAGGAGACTGCTAAGTCAAATGACACACATGAAGAAGGCAGGAATTACGAGCCACTTTGTGTCACAATTGGCGAAGGACGCTTGATTCCTGGTTTTGAAGAGAGTCTTGCTGATGCAGAAGCAGAAACTGATTACGACCTAGATATTCCTGCCGACAAAGCATATGGTGAGCGTGATGCTAATGCCGTAGAATATTTTGGGCCACAACAGTTGGCTCGCCAAGTTCGTGATCCCGACAACTTACAAGTTGGCGGAAGTGTGGAAATTGGTGGAAGAAAAGGCACACTCGTAATGTTCCGTGCTGGCCGTGCAAGAATTGATTTCAATCATGAATTAGCTGGTAAGACATTGCGTTATAATTACCGAATCACCAAGGTCATTGAAGAACGTGAAGAGATGGTACTAGCCATGTTCAAGATGAATACTGGTTCAGATGATTTTGAAGTCGAATTTGATGGGGATGATGTCGCAATCACAATCCCTGATTTTCTCGGATATGACCAATCCTGGGGAATGGCAAAGTTCCAAATCATACGCTCACTGCGTGACAATGTTGGAGTGAAAACAATCACTTTCCGTGAAGTTCACCCCGTCCGCGAAGTTGGTGAAGAACACGACCATGACCACGACCATGACCACGACCATGACCATGACCATGGCGAAGAAGAGTGAAACTCATTCACTAGACCCACCTCGGTGATTTGATGGGCGAGCCTAACCCTGATTCAAAACCCTCTGATGATAGCAAGAACGAGGTTGGACTTTCTAAAAAGTCATCAAATGAACAATTTGCACAGTATGAATTAGTTGCCTTTACTATAATTGGAATTGGGCTTGCTTTACCAGGAATTGGCTACCTTCTAGGATTATTTGCTGATGTTTGGTTCATTTGGGATGTTGTTGATGTAAATATTATTCAACCAATAATTGGTGAAGGTGGAGGAGATTCAAGTTACAATCCTGTAGATACTGCAGCTTACTCTATTCTTCTTGTTGCTTTCATTGTCTCTCTATCTGCTTGGCTAAGGGAATGGGGAGTTTCACATGAGGATCGTATGCTTTACTCACTCCTCCCATGGGTGCTTTGGGCGGTTTTAGTAGAGGTCAATGAGGATGCTGGTTTATTTGCTCCCGATGTTGATTCATGGTTTGTTTCACCAATCATTCACTTTCAGACTGCTGCATGGATAATCCTTTCTGGTATATTGGCTCATTTCATAAAAAGAACAAATGTGGGTATGGAAAATAAATGGATTATTCCGTTTATTCCCCCTGGCATTATTGTTGCAAGCCAACTCTTTTTATTCTACCAATACAGTTTTTTCCAAAGCATAGGATTGTCCATCCTAATCCCATTATTGTGTTACTTCATTTTTGAATCAGATAAAATTACTTTGAAAGAGAAAATGAAGGATTGGGACATACTAGAAAGATGTCTACTTTATTCTGGAATAAGTATCTGTATCTTGGTCACAATAGGACTTGTACAATTTGCTAATACACAACATGGTGCAAATGAATTGACATTATGGCCTGCAATTGTTGTAATATTTTTCCCTATACTATTCGTCTTAATGCTACACCATCGGGGAAAAGAGGCTTATGATTCTCTAATTGATGATGGCTATGTTCCAGGTATCCTTGATGAGGGTATTACTCTCAATCAATGGGAAGAATTTGAAGGGGAAAAACATGAAGCACACGAAAAACTGGTGCGACGGGCTGCTTATTCTACTCCGATAGTTCTGCTTGCAGTATATGGTCAACTGGTCGATGGCTTTGCATCTTGGGTTGGAGTAGATATGTTTGGCTATTCAGAGAAACATGTTCTCTCATCATTAGTGATGGAATTAGCTGGCGGAACTGAAAGTGGCGCCGGTGGCGGTTGGGGATTTTTAGTGGTGAAGATGTTACTTGCTTTCGTGATAGTACTCTTCTTCGCAGAATGGCGTTTTGAAAGGCGCCAGTGCCATTTGAGATTACTTGTAGTGCTAGGATTACTTGTCGTTGGCTTGGCTCCGGGCTTAAGAGACCTAGGTCGGCTTATGTTGGGTGTTTGAAGCCGCACCGTTCAAGCACCTGATTGTATTCGACCCTATGGGTCGACATGGATAGACTACCTACTTCAGTGCGTTCAAGCGATGAGCAATTCATCACAAATGCGGAGCATAACAAGGCTCTAATTGCCGTTCTTAATGGTCGCTTAGAAGCAATTCAGCAAGGTGGCGGAGGAAAGTATGTTGAACGACATCGTAGCCGAGGAAAGATGTTACCTCGAGAAAGAATTTCTGCGATTTGTGATGCTGGTACAGCATTTCTTGAATTAAGCCCACTTGCTGCTAATGGCCTCTACGATGGCAATGCACACAGTGCAGGAGTAATTACCGGCATTGGTGTTGTTCACGGAAGAGAGTGCATGTTTGTAGCCAATGATGCTACCATCAAAGGTGGTTCATATTACCCAATGACTGTGAAGAAACACATCAGAGCGCAAAGCATCGCTGAAGAGAATGGCCTTCCTTGCATATATCTAGTTGATTCAGGGGGTGCTTTTTTGCCAATGCAAGATGAAGTATTTCCCGATAGAGAACACTTTGGTAGGATTTTTCATAATCAAGCAATAATGAGTGGAAAAGGCATTCCACAAATTTCTGCAGTCCTAGGATCATGTACTGCAGGTGGCGCATATGTGCCTGCAATGAGTGATGAATCTATTATTGTCAAGGGCAATGGCACAATTTTCCTAGGGGGACCACCTTTAGTCAAAGCTGCAACGGGAGAAGAAGTCACTGCTGAGGAACTCGGAGGGGCTGAAGTTCACACAGTTAAATCAGGTGTAGCAGACCATTTTGCTGAAGATGAGCCTGAAGCCCTCAGGATTGTTCGCAACGTTGTGGAGAATCTCCCCCCCCCTTACAAAGTGGCCCTGGATGTTAGTGCTCCCGAACCACCGCATTATGATCCTGAAGAACTAATCGGAATTATCCCTGATGATACACGTATGCCATATGATGTCAAGGAAGTAATTGCACGAATAGTAGATGGTTCTCGCTTCCACGAATTCAAGTCACGATATGGGACTACAATTGTATGCGGATTTGCCAAAATACATGGCTACCCGGTAGGCATTGTAGCAAATAATGGGATTCTATTCAGTGAATCTGCATTGAAGGCCGCCCATTTCATTGAGTTATGTGGGCAGAGGGGGACACCACTTGTGTTTCTGCAGAACATTACTGGATTCATGGTTGGGAGCGAGTATGAAGCCGGTGGAATAGCAAAAGATGGTGCAAAGATGGTTACGGCCGTGGCATGTGCTCCTGTTCCAAAATTTACTGTAATAATTGGAGGTTCACATGGAGCTGGAAACTATGCTATGTGTGGCAGAGGGTACGACCCTCGTTTCCTTTTCATGTGGCCTAATTCAAGAATATCTGTAATGGGCGGACCACAAGCATCCAGTGTTTTGACAACAGTGAAGCAAGATCAACGCGCTAGAGAAGGTAAACCACCAATGGAAGGTGAAGAGTTAGAGGAATTCCAATGCCCAATTCTAGAAAAATATGAGAAGGAAGGTTCACCATACTATGCAACCGCTCGAGTATGGGATGATGGAATAATTGATCCACGTGACACCCGTGATGTGCTCGGTTTGAGTATTTCAGCCGCATTAAATGCACCATTACCCGATACTGAATATGGGATATTTAGGATGTGAAGGTGCAATTGCAATGTCTGATTTTTCAATTGAAAATTTATTGCCGGAAATAAGCCAATGTGGATTCATTATTGACGGCCCTATTGCTAATATCACATTGCAACGCGAGAAGGTGTTTAATGCATTAAATCCTGAACTGATTGGAGAGTTATGCTCACTTCTCGATTGGTGTAAAGAACGTTCTGTTGGAGTTCGAGGCCAACTAGTTGATGGAGAAGGTAATCCATTCTTACGAGTAATAGTTCTTCGAGGAGCTGGTAAGCATTTTTGCGCTGGAGCTGACATAGGTTGGATGCAAGCATCGGGAGCACAAACCGCTGAAGAAAACCGAGCCGATGCTGAACGCCTAGACCGCCTTTTCCACACTTTATGGTCTCATCCATGCTTCACAATTGGCGTAGTGCAAGGTGTAGCATTAGGTGGAGGCGCCGGGCTTGTATCATCACTAGATCACGTGATTGGTGAAAGCAATACAAAGATTGCACTTTCAGAAGGCAAGTTGGGAATATTACCCGCAGTTATAGGCCCCTATGTGTACCAACGAATTGGCAGCGCACAAACCCGCAGACTTGCCATACTTGCCAGTAAAATCCCTGTTGATGAGGCACTCAGAATAGGTATGATCGACCAAGAGGTAGAGTCACCAGATCAATTTGAAGAAGCAATAAGGGCAACGGTGGATGAAGTATTGACCACAGGACCAATGGCCGTTAGTGAAGCGAAGAATTTAGTTCAAACAATCGACCGATGGGAGGCAAGTGATGAGGAACTTCGATCTTGGACTCTAGACAAAACTTCTGAAATGCGAGGTTCCGCAGAAGGGCAAGAGGGGCTTTCTTCGTTCATAGAAAGAAGGAAAGCTGCTTGGAAGAGTGGAGATTGAGAAGATGTCACAACCCGCTTGGATTACTGAAGCCCCATTCAAATTCAGCAAAGTGTTGATTGCAAACAGAGGAGAGATTGCTTGCCGCATCATCCGTGGATGTAAAGAAATGGGCCTTGCAACTGTTGCAATTTACAATGATGCCGACATTAGCGCAATGCATGTTGAATTAGCTGATGAATCTGTGCACCTAGAAGGAAGTGAACTATCTTCCACTTATCTTTCACAAAATGCCATCATCAATGCCTGTCGGACATCTGGAGCTGATGCACTTCATCCAGGCTATGGATTCCTTTCTGAAAGGTCTGAATTTGCAGAATTAGTTGGGGCAAGCGGCATTATTTGGATCGGCCCCCCTGCAAAAGCAATTGATTCCATGGGAGATAAAGTACGTTCCCGGCGCCTCATGATTGACGCTGAAGTCCCCCTAGTACCCGGGGCTGAATTAGCATCTGGGAAATCACTCCCCGAGACAATTGAGGAGTTGCATAGACATGCGACCGAAATTGGATATCCCCTATTGTTAAAGGCTTCAGCAGGAGGGGGTGGGAAGGGCATGAGGGAAGTAAAATCCCCTGGTGAATTAGAAACCTCCTACCTAGCAGCTCAACGTGAAGCATTGTCTTCATTTGGTGATGATACAGTATATATTGAACGGCGAATTGTCGCCCCCCGTCATATCGAAATTCAACTTCTCTGCGATACTCATGGAGGAGCAATTCATCTTCTTGAACGTGAATGTAGTATTCAACGCAGGCATCAGAAAGTGATAGAAGAAGCCCCCAGTGTTGCTTTAACCCCTGAAATGAGGGATGCAATGGGAGAAGCCGCAGTGAATGCTGCTCGAGCAGTTCACTATGTGGGGGCAGGCACAGTTGAATTTCTCCAATCGGGTAATGAATTCTTTTTCTTAGAGATGAATACTAGACTACAAGTTGAACACCCTGTTACTGAATTTATTACAGGAGTAGACCTAGTTCAAGAGCAATTGAGAATTGCTGCTGGTTTGCCATTGACAATATCTCAAGATGAAGTGAGTCCTCGTGGCTGGGCTATTGAAGCTAGAATTTACTCCGAAGATGCAGCCAATGGCTTTCTTCCAGCAACTGGGCCACTTAGTGTATGGCGGCCACCCGAGGGACCTGGCATCCGCCTAGACACAGGAGTTCGTGAAGGTGACGAAGCACGGATTGATTTTGATCCAATGCTGGCCAAATTAATTGTTCACGCACCTAGCCGAGAGGGAGCTATTGAGAGAATGAGAAGAGCTTTGGGTGATTTCATCATACTTGGAGTCACTACAAATATCGAGTTTCTACATGATGTAGTCGCTCACCCAAAATTTGCATCGGGGGATACTACTACTAATTTTATTGAAAGAGAATGGCCAAATGGTTGGTCTTCAAAAGGTGATGAAAAAGTTGCAGTTATTGCTGCTGCAGTTGGTGAAAAGGCTGGACTTCATTTAACCTCGGCAATTTCTAAGTCTGATTCACCAGACCCATATAATCCATTTTTGACTATCAGCCGTAATTTTCCATGAGGTGCTAATATGAAGGATTTTATCAACCATCAAGATGGAAGCAAATGGACTGTGGCTGCTGTTACATCTAAAGATGGCTACGCCGCATTACGTGTAATGGTTGATGATGAAGCGATTGATGTAGGTGATTGGCACCTCTCAACAACAAAAGTTCGTGAGGAAATTACACTCGAAAGAGACGGGAATAGAGAGAATATTGTCCTAACCAAAGTTGGTGATGTTTGGTGGGTCCACCACAATGGACATACCTCACGTATCTCAGTTGTAGAGTTGGGTGCCCAAAGTACATTTGATCAGATGGGTGGACTAACTTCGCCAATGCCTGGAAAAATCCTAACTGTGATGGCATCAATTGGTGAGTCGGTCAATGAGGGACAAACGCTACTCATCTTAGAAGCCATGAAAATGGAAAATAGGATTTGCTCACCAGTAGATGGAGTTGTTACAGCAATCCATTTCGAAGCGGGTACTCAAGTCAATCAAGGAGCCGTTCTAATTGAAATTGAAGAAGCGTAATTTTCAATTGAAAAATTAAATTACCAATTGCAAGGTTGCAATACTTTCTGACCCTGCATATATGGTTGTAAAACTTCTGGAATCTCGACCTTTCCATCTCCCATCTGATTCTGTTCAATTACAGCAACCAATGCACGGCTTGTTGCAACAGCAGTAGAGTTGAGAGTATGAACTGATTCATTACCTTCGGGTGTTCGGTACCTCATCTTAAGGCGATTAGCCTGATAATCTGTACAGTTAGAGCAAGATACGACCTCTTTGTAGGTACCTACTCCTGGTAACCATGCCTCCAAATCATACTTTTTGGATGCAACTGTCCCCATATCACCAGTACAGATATTGACAACTTCATAATGAAGTTTGAGTGAATCCCATAAATCAACACAATTCGTCAACAACTCCTCATGCAAGGCCCAAGAATCTTCAGGCTTACTAATGATGATCTGTTCAATCTTAGTAAATTGGTGAACTCTCCAAATTCCTTTGTCAGATTGGCCGTGCGCGCCAACCTCCCTTCTGAAGCAGGGCGACACACCTACCATTTTCAGCGGCAACATGGATGGCTCCATCACTTCATCCATGAACATGGCTGTGAGTGGATGTTCGCTAGTAGCAATGGTGTAGAATCCTTCGGGCTGCACATTATACATTACATTCTCAAAGTCTTCTAAATCAGTAACCCCTTCATAGGCAGCACGGTTCATCATCACAGGTGGTTGAACAAAGGTATATCCCCTAGCCACCAAGAAATCAACAGTATACTGCTGCAATGCCAATTCCATTCTAGCTAGATCGCCTTTTAGGAAATAAAAGCGACTACCCGAAATCTTAGCTGCCCTAGGTAAATCAACCCAGTTATTTTGATCTATTAACAAATTGTGTGTCTTTGGCTCAAAGGCATATTCCTTCTTACTCCCGTGCTTGCTGTGCAAGGTGTTTCCATCTTCACTACCCCCCACAGGTACGCTTTCGTGTAGAATATTGGGGACTTTCATTCGAAGTATGTCTCTAGCGCTTTCCATATTATCTGCTTCGACTACGAGTGCGTCTATCTCTTCCCCAAGTGTGTTAACTTCTGTAAGAATGCGCTGCATCTCGTCATTATCTCCAGCCTTTTTTGCTTCAGCAATGCCTCGTGCTGCTTCATTTCGCTTACGCCGCAACTGATCTGCATCATAGCGTGCTTTTTTCCAATTTTCATCAAGATGAAGTATCTCATCTATTTGATCATGAGGTAAACCCCGCTTGTCATGATCTGCACGTATAATGTCAGAGTGCTCGCGGAACATATTGATGTCTAACATCTTACTTCAACCCCCTGATTTCATCCTAACTCTTGAACCCACTCATCATCAAAATATTGTAATCCCAAAGGAAATTGCGGCCATTCCTACCGCAATAAAAC
>DASCSU010000006.1:0-25015 GCA_034399495.1 Candidatus Thalassarchaeaceae archaeon | reverse complement strand
ATCAGAAACATAGGGATTACCCGCAGCATCTGCTCCTGTAATCCAAATATCCACCACATACCCTGGCAGGAGTTCGGTTACACCCCCATCGGTAAGATCTACCACTCCAGTCCAGTGACCATAGCCGTACTGCTCAAGCAAAGTACCCAATTCTTTCGAACCTCTAGACACCTCTGATTCTCCTGCCTTAACCTTGTAGTGGATTACTGCTTTGCGTTCAGAACTAAAGCCATGATCATCACTTGAATTGATGAATACATCTATTGATGATGCATCTGAAATAGTAATATCACCATATGGTAGGATTGCATTGATTACTGGAGAGTTACCATCAACTTCTAGCAAAATGCGTGGCTGCTCTTCAGTTTCATCCCCTGCTAAACCTGGCAAATTCTCAAGCCATGCCAACATATCTAGATGTCCGCTTCTAACATTAGGAACTAGAATATCGCTAGTGAATTCACCACCAGATCTTGGCACTGCTCGCCATTCCAATTCAAGGTTGCCAACGACAATATCGAAGGCCCCCTCTGGTGCAGGAGTTTCATCTTCACTGAAAAGAATACGTCCGTTAACTCTCACGACTTGTCCTGCTGCAATAGTCTCTTGCTCTTCTCCACCAGTGTATAGATTACGACCAGTAGCGAGATCAATTGCAGTGAAATGTCCCGGCGACATATCAAAGCGCAAATCGTTATCCAAACTCCACCTATCATTACCAAGTCCATTTCTATGTTCAAAACATGGAACCAATTCATCTAAATTACAAGGCCAATCTGAAATTTCAACAATTGGTAAGAAGGTGATTTCACCATCAGTATCCCATGACTCAGGGAATAACCATGTGAGTTGAAACTGAATATTCAAATCCAAAGCAGTTTCATTAAATTCAGTAAATGAACTGTATAGATTAGAGACTGCAAGCCCTGAACTACCGGATTCCAAGTGCATGGATAAGTTGCCATCATCTAGTTTTGTGAAATTGGCCCAAATTGCAGTTTCATTAGCATCAATATCATCACCCAATGCTAACTTAACATTTCCAATATCATTCCAACCATTATTATCCCAAACTCTCAGATTTGCTGTATAGATGGTACCTGGGTGCAAAGGCTCGTCATCATCATGGCCAACAATTGTAGTGTTTCCATCAAAGACAAGCATCGGTTCAAATTCTTCTCTAATCCTATAAGTCACAAGGTCGCAATCCCAACAAGGCTCAGCCTGAGATGGTAAATAGCCACACGGCGCGTCTTCATTTAGACAAACAGGACCACCACCCATGGCCAACTCATTACCTTGAGCATCTGCCCCTGAAAGGAAGAAGGAAACCTGCTCACCATGTTCGTTCATTGAGTCGGTAATTAGTCCCTCAAAGATGTTTAATCCACCTGGCTGTAATTCAGGAGTTCTGAGTAACAATGTTATGTATTCATTTTCATTCGGAATACCGTCATAATTCAAATCATCTTGTCCTTGACGCCAATAATGCAAAGTTAGTTGAGTAGGGGGGTCAACTGAATCTTGAACTACAATTCTTACCGGCTGTTCAGGACTTCCTTTGTGGCGCTCAGAACCATCTTCAGGATCCGCATCAATAACCAGCGGACTGTTACCATCTAGAACTATCCTAACAGCGTTGAAGTCCGGATTAACATAATTTGAGCCATTTTGCATATTAACTGCTTTTATCCGGAATAACATCCCACCTTGTGATGATTCGATAGGCGATGTAATAGTTAGAGAATACTGTCCATGGCTAGGATTTGACTCCAAATGAAGTTGCTTTTCAGGTTCTTCCGGCTCACCGTTTAGAGATAGATTTTGACCGGTTAATTCGATACCGAACTGGCCGGCAGATGGAGTGTAAGTTGTATCTTCAAATACAATCCCACCTTGGAAAGTTAGTTGCAAACCACCTCTGACCCAGTCGTTTGCTTCTAAGACTCTACCATTCTCATCAGTGACTCCAAGATTTATCAGAGCGATGTCATTCTCGATTTTCATATCAAGATCATCTGTCAGCCATTTATTGACTTGTAGCCCCAAGTCATCATCAACTGAAATCTTGGCTTCGATATTGCTTTCATCATTCCACTCCCAAGTTGATTGAATAGGCATGAAAATCGACAAAATACCTTCACTATCTGTTGAAGAAGTACAATTTGCAGCGTCAAAACGAACTAGATTGTCACTATTACCGACTAAATCACAAACATTACCACTTTGCCATTGAAGAACAGAATTGTTCCTACCATTAGCCTGTAGTTCGACCTGAGTCTGAGTAATTCTATCTGCCTCATCTCCTTTTGCCACTCTGACTAACAACACTCGGTTTTCACCATCGGGAACCAACATATTCCCTTCTACTTCAATATCCAAAGCGCGGGTATTCATCCTGTAAGTGATATCTAGATTTGATACCATAATTCTCCCCGGCGAACCAGCTGAAAGACCTAGGGTCACATTGGAAACTCCAACCCCATTATCTAGGACATGAAGGTTGAAGGCATCAACTAATTCCTGCCCGTCTATCACTATTGGTTGATTTAGTAATCCTGTCCCGGTGTATTCATTGGTATTATCATGCCCAATATCTAGGCGGACAGCAGTAGGGTAACCCTCTTCATAATCGAGACTAAAAGAATCTAGCATTGGAGAAATACTAGAATCTGTAGTTGACATACTTACTCGATACTTGAGGCGATTACCTTGGGTCTGTAATTCAACTAGCTGATTGTTAGATGCGCTATGCCAGTTAGTGCCGTTATCGTTACTAACTTCTACAGACAGAGAAGTCCCTGCTGGAGTGGCCGCAGTCCATTGTGGCTGCAATGTACCAACCTGTGTGCCGGTTGGAATAGCAGGAGAAGTCCAAGTACCAGATGTAGAATATTCTGTACCATATTCTAATGACATCCACCAAGAAACGGCAGTACCACCAACCAATTGTATTTTCCAACGCAACAAATCGCCGGGATTAGAAAAGTGTACTGTCTCATTATTTGTGACTTGTACCCAATGAGTACCATTATCAGCACTAACCCAATAATCCACACGATCACCTGCCGAAGTAACGGACCACGATGTTTCTACATTAGCTACAAGGACATCTGAATTTGTTTGAATGGGCTCTGAAATCCATGACGATGTCCCTGGCTGGGGGGAAATTGGATAAGCCCAACCCGTACCATATTCACGATAATATCTAGCAGACCATTGATAATGGTCAATCAAAGAAAGTCTCTGACCATTGTAATAAATCCCAAAACCGTTGGCACTGATAGAACGCTCACCTGTTTGTTTGACAAGTGTCGTCGACGTGCCACTTATAGCATACGCCTCTAATCGATCTTGAGCCCAACTATATTTACTACGGAAGAAGAACATATTGTCATGAGCAACAAGGCCATTCTGTTCGGAGTAACTGGAGAAGTAGTCATACTGCATATCAGTATCTCTATCAAATGTACCATCTGAATTGAAGGTGTATGGAGTAATGGATTTTCTAATTGAATGAAGTACCCAAATTACATCACGACTACGATCGTAAGAAATTCCGGTGTAAGGGCCAAATGAATTTGTTGAAATATCGTAGGTATTTAGACAAGTCCAAACATCTTCATAACGAATATCCATTACCACTAGAACCAAATCTAGTGTAGAAGTGTATTGACGATTGAGGCCCAATATCGCATACAACTTCTCATCATCACCGATTGTCCAATCTCTGAATCCATAATAGGAATAATAAGTTGGAGCAGTTGGACTTGGAATATTACAATTCGCTTCATCAATCTGAACAGTAGCAGCTGTTGACAAATTGTTTGAATAAGTCTTCTTTACCAATTGATTGAGATTAGATCCACTGAAAGTCGAAACATAAGTCCAACCACGATAATTCATGGCGGCCCCCGCACCGTAGGTAGCAAATGGAGAGGAAATTGTAGTTTGAGGAGTGAAGCGGCTCTCTGAGGCATTGGAAGTTCGAGGTTGACGAATACTGAAGGAACCGTTGTCAAGCCAAGCCCCACCCCTGGCCGACTCATCATGGACTCCGTGAGTAGAAAAATTGTATGATGGCGAATCAATTCCTAATGATACTGAATCCGAACGTTGATCTGTATCGATTGCTGTCCCTGACATCCAATCGGAACGTGCAGAATGTTGAATCTGATTCCAACCAGTAGATGAAGCCCCGGAGAGAGTCATTTCCACCCCCGTTACCTCGGCTCCTCTAGGCAAAGCAACCTTGACATTTGTCGCTGTTTGGCCACTATTGTAAACGGCGATTGCTTCTGTAGAACCATCGATAAATGTGTAATCATGTCTTGACCCACCAGATGCTTCCGCCTCCAAAGTGGCAAAATTAAGCATGGGTGCTAGTGATGCCAAAATAAAAATTAAGACAAGGATTGATGGGACATTGTTTCTATTGACTTCACCTGACAAAGCATCCCCTCCCCTCATCACACATTCACCCTACCTTTCAAATCTCCCCACTGTTGAGAAATACCATCTGGCCTTAGGCCAGATAAGAATTGGTAAAATAAGGGTTTTTTATTCGTTAATTTAATTCAAAATGATGAACCATATTATCATAGAAACTAACCTGAGTTGGTAGTACGATCATCATAACGAATTGGTGAAGGGCCATTACCGCGAATTCCATCAAGCATATCATTTTCAATCTCGAACCAATCATTGAGCCAATCCCCATCAGTATCCCATTTTAGTGGATTAGTGCCGTCAGCTATGTTGTCACCATTATAATCCAGCAACCACCAACCATACACTCTCTCCCCCAAACCAGTATTGGGCAAGTGGTACTGATCACCGAATACACGGTCCCAATCAGCAGTCCAATCACCCTTCACAAGTGGTGTATCATCAGAGCCGTTTATGGTCAAGTAATCAGTATCGTGATCATCTATCACAAGTGCATAAAGTTGGTCAGTAAACTGGTTGGTCCTAAACATTCTAAGATAATTCCAATCGTACTCATTAGCCCTACCTCTAGCCAATAGAGCATCTTGAAGCTCCCACCACTCCTGTGGAACAATTTGAATTGGAGGAGTTGTACCTGCAATAGTTACTGGCGTGGAACGCGCTAAAGTGGAAGACGTGATTGACTGATTTGTCAAGCCAAAGAACTCCTGAAAGTTGTTGTAAGGAGTGTAAGTGCAACCAACGTTACTACACACCCAATTACCATCGTTATCAGGGTCCTCAAGTGAATCTGATGGGTCAGTAGGATCAAATGTGACCCATGTCCAATTTAACAATGGCCTGCCAAGTTCTGCACCATTGCTGTGTAGAGGTCTCATCGCTATGCTGCCTAGAATAGAATATTGTTCCCAAACCACCTCAACTTGTTCATACGATGACCAGTTGTCATTAGTTTCATTCCAACCAAATTCTAACTCATACCAATCAGGTAGCATATCCCAATCAGTATCATTATCAGTAGCATCACTACCATACTTGAACACCTCACGCCCATCAGTCAATGACCAACTGCGATAGTAATCTGTCGTAAGCATTGGGTCAAGTGAGTCAGCAACGCGAATCATGTTAACTGCATCACCATCGGTGTCATTCATATCGGGGCGTGTGCCATTATCATATTCCATCCAGTTGGTAAAGAAAAGTGGGGTGTTTCCTGGTGCATATTGATTATCTATACCTCCAGGTGTAAAATGGTGGTCGAACCAAACGCCTTGTTCAGCAGGCATATCTTGACTCGTACGGTCAAACCAGCCATCCTCATCAGGGTCATAATTCACATCCAGTGGATTTACAGGGTTCAGTGTCCATCTGTACTCATCTACTGGTAGAACTACATTGTATGTACCATAACAGAATTCCCAGCCATCAGGCAGACCATCCATGTCACTATCTGGGTGTGTCGGGTCTGAAATCCCTAGCAAACTAATGTTGAAATTATCAGCCCAGGCGGTGTTGATTCTGTTAAGTCGTTCAGAACTTGTCACATCTTTAGATGCAAAGAGCGAAACAATTGCTTGCCTTGCCTGTTCCCAAGAGAGACCATTTTCACTCATTTGTGCTGCTATAGCATCATCACCAAAGTCGATGACTCCTGACCCAGGCGGGAACATATACCTCAAAGATTCCTTCCCGTAAACACGTGCCTCATATTCCCTCAAATTGGTGTATCGCTCACTCATTTGAATGATTCCATCACCATCACAATCAAATGAATCATCATCTGTATCCGAATCAATATCAGACTGAGTCAATGGGTTCATTGACCAACGATTTCCATCAAGGTCCCATTCTGTAAACCAATACTCATATCCATCAATCATACCATCATCATCTGTATCATTACTGGTTGGGTCTGTAATTCCAATCAGAGTAGAAAGGAGGGGCCTTGCAATACCAGTAGAAACCCATTCAGAATGTTGTTCAAGGGCTAGATAAGCTCGACCGAGTTTGCTGTCAAGAATGGACTGCATCCTGCTAGTGAAATTCTGAGGCTCTAGGGCAAAAGCCTCCTCCCACATCTTCGGTGCATCAGGAGGGGCTAGACCTCCATTCAATGGATTCTCGTAAGTGAGATTCAACTCTTGACGGTCAGTCAAAGCATCTTGATCCCCATCGCCACCACCATCACCAGCAACAAGTGGATTCAAAGACCAATTTAGGAAAGTTGAATTCCATTGAGTGAACAGTAATTCAATGCCATCTAGCAAACCATCACCATCACTATCTGGCTCATTAGGATCACAAGTTGGGCCACTAAGCGCATATTGCTCTGCTGAGACATAAGCACCGAAAGATTGGGTACCAGTGGCTTGATTCCATGGTGTCAAAATAAGTATAGTTCCAAGTTTGAAAGGATGATATTGAGGGGATGTCTGATTTTCATTGGTTTCAGTTTGGTTAGCATCTATGGTATTATATTCTTCCCAATTGGTCATGCCATCTCCATCTGGGTCATCGAAAGTATCACTTTCGTTAACAGGATTAAGTGTCCACTTGGATTCAAATGTATCCCATCTAGCATACCAGACCTCCCAACCATCAGGCATACCGTCTCCATCGCTATCAGAAGAAAGCGGATCTGAAGAGCCTTGGTCAGTCAATAGCATCCCAGGCACTAATGAAATTGTGTTTTGGCTTACAAATTCACCAAATGGTCGTGAAGCACTAGACAACCATGTTCCATCCCATAATGAGGTAGTGAAGCCATCGGGCATTTCAAGTCCCATTTCAGTGTAGTTTCCAAAAATCTGATCATCCTTGATGTGATACTCCAACCAGTTGTTGAATTCTTCATCAGCAGATATATTGCCATCATGATTGACATCGTAACCATCACCATCGGGATTTGATAGTGCATCACTACCATTCAATGGGTTGATTCCAATATTATCCAGTGACCAAGAACAAGCATAACGTGATTCCCAACCATCAGGGAGAGAATCCCCATCAGAATCTGGATTATTAGGGTCTATTTTTATCCAAGATGCTGCGGCTTCAGCACTTTCCCCATAGGCAGGTAAACCATCATAAATAGCAACCTGTAGAAGCATTTCCCACTGGTATTCGCAAATATTAGTCAGACCATCGCTATCTGCATCTTCGTATGCATCAGTAGGATCTCTCGGATTCAAGGACCACTCATTACCGCCGTGGAATTCAGTACCAATCCAACGGCGGTTGGCAATCTCCCAACCATCAGGCATCCCATCGCCATCAGTGTCTGCATTAGTAGGATCTGTCGTTCTATCCGTACCTCCACTTGCTTGTGTACCGGGATAACCCATTGCGTAAATTTGTGCGGCTTGCTCACCTTCATCGTCGTCACAGACATACTCACCAATTTCATAGTGGCAAGTGAAGTTCGTTTCATCGTAAAACCATCCCCAATACTCGGAACCATCTAGTAATCCATCAGAATCGGTATCAGAAAGTCTAGGGTCTGTGCCATTCCACCCTTCAGGAGTACTTGCAATGTAACGGAATTCATCGAGATTAGTCCAATTATGGTCAATCAAATCATCTACATGTGGGTTGATATTAATTCCATCAACGTCCAAATCCTCGTCTCTGTCAAATGGATCTGTAGGGTCAAGACCGTGTACATTCTCCCAACCATCGGGCATCCCATCCAAATCAGAATCATTGCTAAATGGATTGATTAGCATCCTATTTGAATAACGGCCGGGATGTAATCCAGCAAAAATCGTATCATTTCCATTGACATCCATAACGATTAGTTCAGTAACAAAACCAGGAATTCTAGTTTGTTGACCATCAACCCCTAGAGCACGAGCATGATCGGCGTCTAAGACCCACGTACCATACCGCGACCCAATTATTACATCCTCACCAAGAGGAAGAATAGCATGGACGTCATTCGCTCCATCTATGTCATAATCCATGTTCTGCATTCGGTCACGAGTGAAAGCAATTATCGGGTCGGCTTCATCTAGAAGTGAGAATTGGTGAACTCCTCCACCTGTACCTATCCAAAGTGTCTGCGCACTGGAAATTGTACCATCTGGTTGCCGAGGGCCATCCAAGACAATGGTTCGAATGTTGGCAGAATCCGAAATATTTTGCGGGTTTGCCTGCCTAACATAATTTTCTGCATCGGTCTCATTGAATACCCAAAGAACCGGGAAATCACCTACGGCATCTTCTGTACTAGCAATGAGAAATCCATGATTTGTCCCAATATACAGTTTCTGAGCACCACCATTCACCGAAGTATGGACAAGTGCCTGAATTGATGCATTCTCCATCTCAAGTGCTTCAACCAATGTTTCAGCTACACGGAAGTCTGAGATTTGCCCAGAACCATCAACAGTTAGAGTCCAAGCCTGTGAATCAGGACCTACCACCAATAAATCCAGATTTGCAGAACCCGTTGAAAGTTGATACAAACCAGTGGTCGCCCCCATATTTACTCCAGTAATTGCACTGTTAGTATTGAGGAAACCATCACCAGTGAGAGTCCATACTTCAATGCCTTCTGCAGTTGCAAGAATTAGTCTCTTTTCGCCACCTTGATCTTCCCACAACAACATATCATTCATTTCACCACCGGGGGGTAGAGCCAAATCCCAACTCCCGCCACTACTAGGTTCAAAGATACTCACGCCCCGCTTAGTCCCAACATATATGATTCCTAAATCAGAATCTAATTGCAGAGAACGAACATCATGATGCATTATTCTAGGAGTAGTGCCTTGATCAAACATAGTCACCTCGGCATCAGCAACATCTAGAAGAGTAGATTTCATTCCAGCCCTTACCCAAGTACCATTATCCATGAATGTGAAATATTCCTCTAAGTTTGAATACTCCTCTCCAATGTAAATTGTAGCTCTTGAACCATCAGGCATAATCATACCATCTCGATTCAAATCCCAACCATCTAAATCACTATCAAGTAAACTGTCACTCTCATTCAATGGATCAAGGCCGAAAAATACCTCCCAACCATCAGGAATCCAATCTCCTCGACTACTCTTTGCCAACTCGCGGCTACCAGACCAATAGAAGAAATCGCTATCATTTCGTAATGGATCCGTCCCAAGCCAACCTGGTGACCCCGTGGGGCGCGTTACATTTTCAGCACAGGCATACAGCAAATCTAGACAACGCAAACCATGAATTTCAGTAGTCCAATTATCTGGTGCGCCGTAGTTATATTCCTCAGCATTTGTGTACCACTCATGCACCTCAATGATTCCATCGCGATCAACATCAAAACCATCACCACAACCAAGGCCACCATCCCAACAACGATCAGAATCATTGTGGCCATCATATGAATTCAAAGGATCAAAACCATCGCATTCCCACGCTGATGACTCATTCAATTCCCCTGTTTCCCTAGTGCACATCCAAATCTCGTAACCATCAGGTAGGCCATCTCCATCGGTATCTGCCAATCTTGGGTCTAGGAATTCACGCATTCCTGAATCGGTCAATTCGGGAGGTATCCCAGTTAGTGATTTACGATCAGTGAAACAGTGTTCTAAATCATATGGCCAGCAATATTCTTCCAATGAACTAAGTCCGTCATTATCAAAGTCTGATTCGTTATCAGAGGCGTTTTGATAATCTAAACCAGGGATAGTATATACAACATCGTCTAGAGTAATATTTCTCTCGACACTATACATCTGTTCGTGCAAATCGGGAATAGTGTCTTTGTCAGTATCTGTGACAGGGGGGCCTTCGCCTGTAGTGTCATCAGGATGAACTGAATCGACCTGCGAGGAAGGTCTTGTCATAGAGACAAAAGAAAGGCTTCCAATCAATAGCAAAGTAATGAAGAGGACTGTTTGTTTTCTACGCATGGCATCACCTATAGCATATGCTGCTATGCCACAACCCTACGGGTTGCCTTATGACGCTGATGGAGCACAGTTCATACGCGAAAAACAGCATTTGGATTGTATTGCCCTATTTGACGCTAAAAAATAAAGATTTTTGCAACAATTAATTCTCGAAATAGAGTTATTACTCCGCCGTACGGCTTCAGATAAAACAGTCTCAAATGTGACTATTTACTTTGTTGAAAGGGTCTTATTCAAAGAGTGTACATGCAGCGGAGCATTTCGGCATGACACTATCAATCACTCACTTAGGTTCTGGCAGTAGTGGAAACGCCACATTGCTAGCCACAGATGAGGCTAAAATTCTGATTGATTGTGGCTTTTCTGGACGCCAACTAGAGAAAAGACTAGCGATGCTTGAAATGACTCCAAAAGACCTTGATGCAATCCTCATTAGTCACCACCACACTGATCACTCCAAAGGTGCACCAATAATCCAAAAAAGATGGGGGACCCCTGTACAAGCAAATTTCGAAACATGTGCAAGAATAGGCATGGACCCGGTAAATGAGTGCCGAATATTTGAGCCACTGAATAGAATTGAATTCGGCTCCGATTTGAGCATACTTCCAATCTCAGTAAACCATGATGGTGCTGACAATGTTGGATTCATCGCTAGCCACGCTGGAGAGCGGGCCGCAATTGTTACAGATTTGGGGTCTTGGAACGATGAGTTAGCACGTCATATGTCAGAATGTGTCCACATATCCATAGAAGCTAATTATGACACAAAAAAATTGTGGAATGGCCCTTATCCTAATCGATTGAAACAGCGTATTTCTGGAAGAGGAGGTCATCTTTCAAATCGGCAGACTGCGGAGTTGTTGTCACATGTTACAGGGAAGCACACGCGTAGCATTGTCTTATGCCATCTTTCTGAACAAAATAACGCACCTCATATTGCAGAAAGTGAAGTCCTATTAGAAATCGATGAACTGTTTGATGGGGACCTTTCGATTAGTAAAAAAGATGGGCCCGAATTCTCACATTATCTAGGACAAATAGAACCCGAAATATTAGCACGGATTTAGTGATATTGCTAAACAAATGTTAGTGAAAAATTATCCGCATGCTGTAACAAACTCAAATATCGCCTTCGGCGATGTATATCACAGCGAACCCATAAGAACAGGAGGCAGTAGTCACCTTTGTGCGGCGGAGTGTTAGCCAGCGAGAAGATGCGGTCAGCGAGATTCTAGGCGTCACCATGTTGCTAGCAATGGTAGTCATGGTGATTGGTGGCGTCTTTGTTCTTCTTGGCCCATTTCTTGAGGATATTGGAGATAACCGTGAATGGTCCGCAGGCTCTGTCGCCGCCACACAATTGAATGACCGAATCCTAATTGCCGCCCAGTCCCCAGAAGGAACCGGGCTTGTGCAACAAAATGCCCAATTATCTCGTTCAATGGATTCTTTGAGAGATGCTGAAATTTGGACTATTCAAGCAGACCTTGGCGGCAGTGATCGCACAGTAGTTTCCCTTGATGGCAACCTCGTTACTGTTTCAAGCCTCAACAGAACTGCAAGTATATTGAGGATTTCTGATGCTAATGGAACTCAATCATTCGATATAGAAAACGGCTCCGGTAATTTCACTGTAGAACACTTAATTGGGAATATCATCATTGAAGTTGAAGATATCCATGGCACAATTTCACATCGCTTTGTTGAAGTCCCGATCGATGGCATTCGACTGAATAATGTGTTGAGCAAAGGTAAATTTGAAGTTGATTTAATCAATGGTGGTAGGATAGAAAAATTACCTAGTGAATCAGTTGATGTCAAACAATTCCCACGCCTTCGAAATGACATCCTGCTTGATGGTTCTTCTCGCATCTCTATCATTTTACTTGACATTGAAATCTCAGCATCTGCAAGCAGACACATGACAAATGTACACATTGACTCACATGGCCAAGTAACCTTGTTTAACCAACAAGCCCGTAACCTAATCCTACAAATTGAAATCGCTGGAGACCCCAGTATTGCACCACAGTACATGCACCACTGGACTGGGGATTACGAACTATACCTTGCAGGTGATTCGCTTGATGACTACCATGACTTCGGACCATACGGGCGGTTATCTGGGTTAGATGGCATCACACTGTATCCCAATGTCCCATTTGAATTCCTTGTAACACTACAATCGGTGGAGGTTTACTAATGAGGCGAAGATATGACGATGAAGCTGTTTCGGCCGCTATCGCAACTGTTCTTTTGTTCGCCGGCGTGCTCGCCATCATTTCAGGAATGATGGTCACTATCACCCCTGTAATCAATGAAAAACATGGCTCAGTAGAGCGACAAGCCATGGCTGGGCAGATGTCAGACTTAGCATCTGAAACCGTCAGGATTTCTGAAACAGGACTGCCCGGGGACTCAGCCACCCTTCCACTTCGACCACACAGTGGTGATTTGGGTTGGGACTTTGCAAGAGGTGGAACATGGTATTCTGTAGCCTTCATGGAAGATGGGAGCCTACGCCTAGATGATCTACTAGACCTTGATGACAGTGTACGCTTTAGATACCCTAGTGGTGAAGTCTCCGCAATCTGTTTCTCTGATTTGAGGGGGAGCCAAGAGGCTTTGTGGAATTACAGACTTCCTTCACTCGATGGCATGGTTCTAGCAACCCCTGTGACAACCTTGCAACAGCCGTTGGATGGCACTAATGTTGAAATGGTATCCTCAGCCAGTTCAACTGAAGTTACTTTGCACCCAGGAGAGGTTCTCACTACAACAGTAAGTAGTGAAAACTGGTTAACATCTGATGGGCCACTGAAAGTTATCTTCCTAAGAGGCGAGGGAGGAGCTACAGTAATCACCCCTGATATGGCAAGCCCTAATGATGGATTGGGGCGTTCATGGACCATCCCCCTACCCACAGGAAATGTCAGCCTCCACTTAGTCAGTGAAGATTTGACCCGCATAACTTGGAACTCTAATGCCTCTTCCGGAGTTGAGTCCAGCACCGGAGAAATATCAACATGGAGTACTGATTTAGTTGCAGAAGCAGGTGATATAATACAGGTCCATTCTAGTTCACCTGCTCGATTGATGATGGTTTGGGGTGAAGATACCGGCTCAACGGTATGGCCCGATAACGAGGGCAGAGGAGTTGGGATTTCTTACACACTACCTGCTGCCGAGGGAAGCATTCTGGTTGAAAACTCAGCCACCACATCAGTCGCAATTGAAATTGACGGCCTGTACAATTCTGTACCCGCTCAAGGTTCAACGAGAATTCCTTGGCAAGATGCAAACCGTATTTCAGCAACTGGCCCAGTACAAATTCATTGGCTTCCAGAAGATGTCGCGGGCACCTATCGCACTGGCTCTATCGAGATGGTCCCTGCCACTGATACGGGGATGTCAAGTGGCTTGCAGCACTCATTCTCCACCCCCTCTTCGGCTGGAGATGATTTACTCATCATCCAACCTGCTAGCCCTGAAACCTCATTGACATTGCTAGCAGATCTTGGCACCAATGAAACACCACACATAGTATTCAATAACTCCACTACAAGCCATGTTACTACGCTATCAGCAAGCGCAACAAATCTAGTTAGGACTGCAATTAATTCCAGCGACTATCTCAATGATGCCCCTTTCAGAATCATTTCATCATCTGGAAATGATGGGATGATGGAGGTCAACCACGATGGATACGAAAGATGTCTCCCCGTAGGTTACCGTGCATCGGGATGGATTGAAGTTACACTCCCTTGGACTGATTTATCACAGCAAACAAGTAGCCAAGTAAAGGAAGCTTGGAATGATGGCACTCACCCACTAGGGATAGAGGTCAGAGCATTTGGCCCGCACGAAGGTAGCCCACATCACACACTAGCATCTGCTTGGGGTGTACACTTGCCTCGACTGAACTATGTGTTCCAGAGTTCTGTTTCAGGTATGGAGATTGGATATAGGGGTGGTTTTGTTGGCACCAACCACCCAGAATTCCAAGCAGATGTGCTGACTTCACCACCGGCTCGAGAAGGACCAGGACCAAGACTTGCAGTCACTATCCCATTGACCATGCCAGACCAAAGTTCATCCATAGGAAATAGTGAGGTTGACCTAACGGTGATTTTGAACCAGAGGGAACAACTGGTATCCGTTATTGGTCATGAAATTAGAAGGGGATGGGATGGACCTTATGGTGCAGCAATTGCTTCAGAATCATCCCAAGAATTGTCGTTCTCTTCTGATTGGTTAACATTCCCCGGACGAATTGACATGTTAGATGACTATGTTGGATGGGTGCAATTGACACATTCAAGCCCAGAAGCAATTTACCACGCCGCTGGTGACCCTGTACTTTTCAATCTACAATTAAGTCAACTAACAATCTCATCGGAGGTGGTTGGTTGAGAAGAGAAAAAAACTTGACTCGTGACACATGGGCAGCAGCTACCGAGATTGGGTATGTCCTAACCTTCCTCCTCGGCCTCTCATTCATGTCCTTCTTTAGTGTCTGGACTTGGGAAATGCAAGATGCAAGAGGAGATGTATGGATGGAACAAGCGATAGAAGAGAATCTCGACTCTGTTGCTGCTGCTATTGAAAGAGCAGAAGTAGTTAGTAGATTTGATGGTAATGCTACTTATGCGGAGCCTGTTGAAATGCTCCTATCAAACGCCGTCAATTTACATTTTAGAATGGTGTTGACAGATGATAGTTTATTGATGCAAGATCATACTGCAAATCTAAAATCTACAAGAGACATATCATCTACCGGGAATTCCCACCACACTGGAGAAGTTGAACTAGCCGGTATTGAACAAATATGGGTTGTTCTTCAAGACAATACAATTAGTATCACAACAAATCAGCCAGGATTCTAGCCCATTAGTGCACGGTGAACCTTGGTTTGGATATCCCTCATCCTGTCATTAGCACCAAGTTCACGGAATACAGTCAGTGAACGCTGCAGGTATTCCATTCTGCGGCTTTTATCAGGTGCTGCCTCACCTAACCGTGCAAGCAATTCACCAATCAACACCCTATAATCGTTGGATTCGGCCAAAGCAAGGGCTTGACGATAGCATTCCATTGCCTCATCCCTACGCCCAGTATCAACTAGAACCTCGCCAAGTAAGAGAGTGATTTCCACCTCTGCATGGCTATCAGATTGTTCAGACAATCCATCCAATGCCTCAGTATAATGATGCAGAGCAAGTTCAGGGTCTCCAGTCTTTGAATAGTATCTACCAAGCACGGCTCTCGCCCTAGCATGAAGTACGGCATCTTCTCCATTAGTAGTATCATCGTGCGCTTTGAAAGCATGCTCTTTAGCACGGTCTAGTTCACTCATCTCAAGGAATGCAGAGGCTAACTTAATCCTAGATTCAACTAGTTCGGGGTCTTTTTCAGAATCTAGTAATTTTTCAACATTGGCATACACTTCTAAGGCTCGCTTTTCATCTCGTTGCCTACGATAAATATACCCCATATTATTGTAAGTTCGCGCTGCACCACGTGGATCATTCAACTTGATGAAAGACTCCAACGCCTCCTTGTGCAAGGTCAAAGCCTCATCTGCATGACCCGTTGTCACAGAGATATCCGCAAGACTCGATTTAATTCGAGCACGCATCAATTCTTCCTTCTTTGTTGAACCTAGCAAATCAATAGCTTCTCTGAAGTGTTCTTCGGCTTCCTTCCAACGCCCTTGCATTGAGAGAATATTGGATTTCAATTCAAGTACTACTGGCCATGCTTTCTCCCCAACCGATTCCTTTTCTACAGAATCAAGAATAGGAAATAATTCCATGTGACCAGCCTGAACAAGTTCAGCACCTGCTACAGAAAGTTCCTCCCCTAAAACCTCCGAATCACCGGAATGAGACAAATGGAAGAGGAATTCAATCTGTTCTTCCGGCCTACTTCTACGTGTACGGTACCAATCTACTGCCTTGGCATGTAATTCGTTATTCGTACTCTCATCAAGTGCACGCGTAAGGAACTCTCGGATTAAGTCGTGAACGTCATACATCTCTGAATCTGCTTGACGTGCCAAACCTTTCTCGACAAGTTCATCCAATAAATCAGTCTCCAAATCTTGGCCGCTCAAAGCCTCTAGTGGCATTGGCTCCCTAAATACCGCCAAAGCACCAAGAAGGCGCTTTTCAGCACCAGATAATTTGCTGAAAATCTCTTTATCAACATACATCTCTAGAGTCTCGTAAAATGTAGTACCAATTGAACCACGATCAATTAAATTGAGGACAAGTGGATGGCCTCTAGAAAGGCCGTATATGTGGTGATAAGTCACTTCATCAACTGGTTCAAGTGAAGGAAGAAGGTGCCTACATGCTTCTCTATCCAACCCATCGAGAGGAACAACTAGTGTTGTGATTTTTCCTTCTGCATCTCTTAGTGGCACAACTTCTTTGAAAGAGCGTGAAAATAGAATAAGTCCCGTCTCATCCATTTCATCAATTTTATTATTTAATCCTCTTATTACAGCATATAGTACATCATCTGCAACTTTGTGTAAATCATCAATTACAATTAACGCTGGAACTTCGGCAAGTGCGTCGACAATCAAATCAACTGCCATTTGAGCAACTGGTACAGGAGTAACTGTGAGATAAGTCGAAAGAGAATCATTACCAATGGATGCTAGCCATTCACCGCAGGCCTCAAGAAAAGCTCGTGAACCCTCCCAATCCTGAACCCTATGATAGAGTAGATTCCTCTGATGAGTATATGTCTCAATCAATTTGCCAGCTAATGCAGTTTTTCCAATACCAGCAATCCCTGGCACCAAAATTGTTGTAGAGCGTGCATTGAGGAGATCTAACATCATCTTGAGTTCGTTATCACGCCCATAGAAACTGCGCAATCTAGGTAAATCTCCCAAAGAAATGACTAATTGTTTTTCAACATGTTTTGACAGGTCTCGCTCAATTAGTTCGGGATTTAGTGAACGCAAATCTACTAATCCATTGTCATCCATATATCGAATAATATCGACTGCACGAATTGTGAAAGGAGTGCTTTCTATTGCTTTGGATAAAGTTGTGTGAACTGTAGTCCCTTCTTGACCAATTAAACGAACAGGGTGGCTTGAAAGGCGCTCCCAAGTTTCATCTGATACAATCATCCCTGAATCTGTAAGAAAGTATGCCTTTCTCTTCCTTGTGACTCCTGTCACATGGGTTTGGCGTTCAATCAGGAGTCCTTGATCCTTCAATCCAGCAATTGCCCGAGGCACATTGCTCCTAGCAATCGCAACTGCGTTAGCAATCCCCATTTGAGAAAGGGCAAAGGGAACCTCTACTTTATCTGAGTAATCCCCATAATCCCGCAAATGTAGAAGAATCCTCTCTTGAACTCCCGGTTTTGCTATTGCCAAACTATTCCCCCCACATAGTTATTAATTACCTGCTAGCATTCAATAGTTACGATTGAATGTTTGATTCAATTCACTGATCAGGCACCCACTGATTGGACTCAGGATCCCACTTCCAACCAGGATAACTAGGCTGAGGCGCAGCTACTGGCTGAGGCGCTACTGGCTGCTGTGCTGGAGCAGCAGCAACCGCTTGTTGCTGAGTTTGTTGTTCATTAGCACGCCCCCAAGCATAAGGATCTACTTCTTCCTGAGTTTGTTCATCGGAAAGTGATTCTTCAATATCTTCTTCAAATTCTACAAAGAAGAACATGAACACACCAGCAAGCACTGCAAGTGATATCACAGAAATAATGATCCAAACAATCCACCCTAGGCCACTCTCACTATCAACAGCACCCACTTGAACGGATAGTGATTTATCGGTAAGTTGCTCATCATACTCAAACTCAACTGTATTCACTCCATCTTCGAACTTTCTGACGGGTATTTCCATTGTCCATATGCCATCATCCCCTACAATTGTGTTATTCAATCTAAGTCCTGTGTTAGAGGAACGTGCAACAACCTCGACGGTGGGCCTCCCTTGCCCAGAGAATACCGCTGTTTCGTCATCACCAAGATTGCTGAGCCCATCCACGCGTGCAGCAGTAAATGATACGGCTCTCACAGTGAAATCTACATTCATACTGTATGCTGTACTAGAACTATCTCTAGCAGTGAACTTCATTCCCTCGCAAGACCACAAATCCATATCTGAAGTATGGAACGACATGCCCACTGGGTCATAAGTTGCCCTACCAGTGATGTCTACAGTAATCAGCTCATAGCACTGTAAATCGTGTTGCAAATCTGAATTTCCAATGACATCTGGGTCATCCCACACATCAAAATCTAGTTCATCAGCATCAAGATCTGAGAAGTGCGGGGCCAATTCAACAGAACCTCCACCACCGCACCTATCTAGGCGCTGACTACCCTCTTCACAGAAAATTATGATTTCTCCGACCCAATCAGTGCTGTTGAAAACAGGTGCACGATTATCCGCATCTGGTGGATTGTGAATCACCACTTCAACTTCATCCCAATTGCTGTAGGAGTGGCCATCGAAAGCACGTGCACTAACAAGATAGTGGAAGTCATGGATGAGATTGCTAGTATCCCATGACGCACTCCATAACCCATTACCTGCTATTGTTGTAATAAAAGGTGGTGCATTTGGTAATTCTCTGAGTCCATCCTGTGGGTCACGTATCATTATCTCAACTCTACTAACCCCACCATCAGTGTCACTAGCAATACCTGAAATCAATGTGTCTGTTGATACAGTAATTACCTCATTGTCATAAGGTGCCAGCAGGGCAATTACTGGTGGTGCGTTACTGTTATCAATATCCAACTGTAAAACGACTGCTTGGCAAATATCGATATCCTCTAGACAATATCCTGAATCAGACGCCCAAATAGTGAACGTCCACATTTCACGTACTTTGGGCATTATTGAGAAATCCCATTCCCAAGACCATGTTTCCAAACTGCCAATTGGATTACCATTAGTGTCTACTGGCCGAGAAATCGATGTAGTAGTCGTTGACCATGTAGGACTTGACATACGGAAATGAATCTTCTGAATATCACTACCAAGTACACCATTGTAAGCATCAGAAGCAGCACCAGTAAAAATTACGCTACCCGATGAATGTAGTGAACTATCAACTGGAGAAGCGACCGCAATGGTTGCTGGATTAGTATTCAACTGAATTGTGCGTGTAACAATTGGACTGTAGTCCACACCATCAAAGGCTCGGAAGTCAAAGGTATAGTCACCCTCTGCTTGATCCGACATATCGTATGAAAAGAACCAATTTTTGAAAGGACGATTGTTGTAAGTCACTTCGCCATTAGAACCACTATTATCAACAGCATATCTGATATCCTGCCATGAACTAGAATCTGGCGTCTTGACTTCGACTCGCTCAACAATTCCTTGCTGCTCCCATCGTGCCTGCTCATCATCAACGAAAATACCTGTTCCAATATTACCATCCCAGGCATATCCTGTGAAGTTGATTATTCGCTTGAATGAATGCCCATCTTCTTGAGAAAGAACAACAGAAGGCGCAAGATTGCTCATCGAGAGAGTATCTTCATAGTTAGCACCTGTCAAGTTGAAAAATGTCCTATGGTAACCCTTACCAAATTTGTAAGCAGTAACGTAATACTTTGACATTTCTCGGGTATTTGGATCACCATCATTGCACTCAGAGTCAGCACTATCATAGAATAGATCACCATCGTTATCCATCCCATCAGAACATGAATCCTCACCTTCATCATCTGCGAAACCATCGGGATTATTTCCATTCCCCCGTATATCTAAATGGAAATCTGAAGGAAGTGCCACCCATGGAGCAAAGCCTTGCGAGTCAGTTTTCAAATCATAGATATCATTTCCATGGGCATCCTCCAACAGAATAGTTGCATCAGGCACCCTTACTCCAGCAACCGTTGCCCTAATTCTAACTAAAGATGCTTCACGAACCTGTACTGACCAAATACTCGGAGATGCGCCAATCTCAATCTTTGATAGAGAAAGTCCTGACATGTTTGCATAGGTTAGAACTGTAGAATTATTTACAGCTTGTAAAGAGAGTGGGAAATCCAAAGGAGGCATAGAGATAGTAGGAGGAAGAATTACTTGATTATCCCAGTTGTTGTAATGGTATGCCTCACCTTTATCCCAAACTAACTGGGTAGGCATGCTTGCATTGGTCCCTGAGAGTGGTGGAATGGTTTCAGACTGAATAGTCACTGAACTCTTGGTTATGTTGTAAACAATATCTGACACACCAAGCCATTCGTTACCTGAGAAAAATGCAAGAGAGGCGAATTCATGGTCATGATCTACCACTTTAGCACCTTGGCCCCCTACTGTAAATTGGTTATCTTGCACATCAATAAGTGAACCAATAGCCCTAATGGCATCACCTGCGACACCAGATACAGTATTCCGTTTAATGGAAGTACTAGCACGGAATATGTGGAATGCTGGGCAATCAAATGCATCATCATCCCATACCACATCAGATTCACATGAGCCTGACACATTAGTTATGTCATTATCAACAATGGTTGCGCGTGCAGGGTGAGGTGCACCCACACTCCAGAATGGATCAGTAAAGTGATATTCACCAATAATAAATGGTTCACGATTGATATCTTCAATAGTATTGTTATCTACCATGATATCAAAAGACCCAACTCCCCAAATACCATTGTAACCACCAATTGGGCCAATGTGATTGTCAGTAATTCGTACCTCTGTTGGACCAGTATAGGGATCAGAAACTACCTGAACCCCTGAACCCTCAGCAGCACCCTCCATCAAGTTCCCTTCTACATGCGCATATGCCGCATCATAAACTGTCAAGGGGGAGTTATCCCCAGTAATTATTGAGTTATTCATGATGAACAGTTTGTAGTCATTAGTCAAAATAGAACGGCGACCATTGACATCAATCCCTGTACAGTCGGTGTTTATCGTGTTAGATGAAATAGAACCTGCTGAATCAGTGTATCTGTAGCCATAATCACCAGCAGCAATTACTCCATGATCAATGTTAGTAAATGATTTCTGAGCCCATAATACGTGACGTCCGTTATCTTGGGTAGAGCACCCTTTTTCAGTACCTGTAAATACAGGGCTATTGAAAAGTACAGGATTGTTTGGACTACCTGCACCATAAGTTTGGACTGCATTACCCCCTAGAGATTCCATCGCCTCTTCAACCCCAACTTGGAAAGAACCACCATTGAAAGTTGGAGATGCCAAATCAAGCACCAAGACACTAGATGTGTTGATGTTGTTGAAGACTGTTTGTGTTAATGTGAGGCTAGCGCCATCAAGGATTAAGGCGCCCCAGCGAATTTCTGAAAGATCTGCAACATATCTTGGCATACCGTATGCATTCTCGATTGTAACATGGTTGAACTTAGTCTGAGCTATGTCAACAGTGTCACGGACTAATATCCCCTCAAAACAGGAAGCATCAGGATTCCACAATGGCAAACCGCTAGCAGGGTTTGGCATGTGATAACAGCGGCCATTTTGAGAGTCATTTGCAGGAGTACCCCATCTGAATGTGACTCTGCTAGAATTACTAGCCATGCCGCTTGAGCCGCAGGCGGTGTCTCCAGCGCATAAATTACCCTTTACATGAAGGTAAGTCCCATTCAAGAAGGTTACAGTAGTACCTGGCTGAATTATCAGTTTAGCACCTGGTGCGATCTCCACATCACCGGTCAAGGTATGGCTACCCTGCCATGTTTCAGTCCCCGTGATTACTCCACTAGTTGTTTCATTGCTAGCAGATGCTTCGGGGGTCAAAGTTACAAGAGCAGTCAGAGTACTCATCACGAATAACGCGACAAGGAAAAGACTGGTTGTTCGATTGTTCATTTGCATTGGTTCTAACTCCTTAGTTAAATTGTCCACTTCGGACCTTAGTTATAAGAAAACGCACGCCAGCAATTTTAGAAATATCAAAAAGTGTCTAATAATATCACATTTTTTGGGTCAAAAATTGCGTATTTGTATCAAATAAAGATAATAATATCAACATTGAAAAACCTGAAATATGTGAAATTCATTCAGAAAGTAGCACTCCCACTTGATTAGACCAAGCCTCTGCATCCAAAGAACCGTAGCCATATCGCAGATGATGTTCGCCCGGATTCTGAAATACCCCCGGATTACAAGAGGCAGCGAGGGCTTCTTTGACAATATTGATTGGGCTACGATCGCCTTGGTGAGTAGGTTGCAATTTGGGATTCCCCTCATATCTTTCTAGGATTAATGCCAACGTGGATGTCACAAATACCGTAGCATCACTAGTGCCATCACTACGAGACCATGTTGCACCCGTATTATCAGAAACAAATGTAGAATGAATACCTACTCCAGGTGCTACAACCTCTGGTTTTTGATTTGGCCATTGGCGTACCTCTCCTGATGAGTTAGTTGCTGAACCTGCGCTAGAAAATTGCCATAATGTATTATTTTGATGAATTGCCCCTACAGAAATCACGCCATCGACATTAGCAGGCACTGTTACATCTGGGTAATCTTGCCCAGCCCCGCCGTGATTACCTGCAGCAGCTACGACAAATACTCCATTATCTAGAGCCGCTCGTACTGCAACCTCTGTTTCTCCACCAAATGTAGATATCAAATCTGGTTTACCTCCAAGACTGAGGCTGATAATTTGGGCTCCCATTTCAGTCCAACACCATTCTATTGCATCTGCAACTGCAACTTCTGAACCTGAGCCTCCTTCAGAACCTAGCGCAGCAGCCACTATCAGAAGGACATTGGGGGCACCTCCTTCAAATGAGCCGTTAGCGGCAATGATACCAGACATCATGGTGCCATGTGCATGAGTGTAGTCATTGTCGTGGGGATTTCCTTGTGAATCGTGAATGAAATCTTTGAATCCTACAAGATTGATATTAGATAAATCCGGGTGGCTTGTATCAATTCCTGTATCAACAATACATACCCTGACACCCTCTCCACTGAATCCATCATCATTCAGTGCCCTGATTCCCGTGTTTTCATAAGCCCATTCTGAATCCGGAATAAAATCCTCAAGAAAACCAACTAATGTGCTGTAAGATAAAACTAGAGTAACGATAATACCTACCACCACCCACAAACCCCAAGGATACACGGAAATCTTTCTTTGAGGTTTGACGGCATCAGCATCCTTCCATGCCTGTGGGTCCATTTCAGTAGACAACCCATAGGCTTCTGCTGGATAACCTGGGGCTCCTGGATCAATCGTGCTCAGCATTCTTGGATCCTCTGGTTCGGGCAAAAACTCTACCCCCTGAAGACCCGGAATCATCAGACCACCTAGTTACCCGTATGGCATACGCTAAATCACTGTTCGCGACGGGTTTAGTTGCGTAATGCAACTAATTACCTAACTGTTTGATATCAGAACGGCATTTGACCAGATAGAGATTCTCTAATCTTACGGAATCCAATGAATCCTAGGATGAATGCTGCTATGATGATTAGTGGCACCCACACATTAACCGAATCAGGAGCAGGAGTTGAAACCTGCAACTTTTTAGTGATACTCACTTCAGAACCACTATCCAAATCTAGCCCGAATTCACTCTCAAGGGTGAATACGAAATTCTGCTTACCGATTCCTACCTCATCCAAATCAATGAATAGAATGTACTCCGCAGAATGACCCGCTGCTATATCTTGAGTTTCTGAAAGGATGTAAACGTCATCATACCCCTCTACTGAAATATTTACTCGAATATTTTTGGCATCAACTAAACCGGTATTTTCTATTCGTACAATCATCTTGTTATTTTCACCAGTGACAGCGTCCCTTCCATCAAAGGTTCCAGTGTCATCATCAATAAATTCAATCTGGGGTTTTGCGCTCTTGAATGTCAAATCAATTGGGTCATAAGAGGAATTGTCTGAACTGTTGATATTCAGTACCAGTGTGAATTCTTCTGAATCAGCATCTTCTGGTGCTGTAATTGTGAAGGAGTAAGTTCTCTCCTCTCCACTTGCCCATGGTGATTCACTTGGCCCAGTAGCACTCCATCCTTCAGGTAGCCAAGTCTTGTCTATTGTGAAAGATAGCGTGTCTTGACCATTTCCAGTATTAAGGATTGAAAACTCTACTCTCTCCTCCTCACCTGGGAACACACCCACTGTACCTTCTGGCGCTGAAATAACTTCAATTGAGTAAGTCTGAATGATTCTCACGGTAATGGCATACTCACTATAGGTACCTGTTGTATGAGTTGTTCTTAGTTTGATGATATGCCCATTTTGTAGGGATTGTGCTCCTTCTACACTAGAAATATTTACGCGCATGGTGACTGATGTTGAATTACCACCATCAATACCAAGTGTGGCTGGAATTTCTTTATCCCAAATTTCTGTTCCATTCTCATCTGTGCCGTTGTAAAAGTCAATGGCCCAGACTTCAGCATCAACGGAATCAAATATTACGCCAACTGTATACTCATCGTATGCTTCATTACCTACATAATTCAAATCGACAGTGAATTCAATGACCTCGTATGCAGTATCGTTGTGATACTGAGCGGTCACATCTTCATTTTCTGATTCACTCTGAGTCGCACCCTCCATAGATGTTATACTAAATTCAACTCCATGCTCGATAATTCTGTTAAATGTAAGCGTGCTTGCTGGTGATTCCTGCTTGCTTGAAAT
>DASCSU010000005.1:9941-25971 GCA_034399495.1 Candidatus Thalassarchaeaceae archaeon | reverse complement strand
GCTTCAGGCTCATTTTCAGAACTTACGGGTAGTGGTAGAGTAGAGGTCTATACAGGTAATGGATTAGGTTGGATGGCTCTTGATAATCATTGGACTACATCAATCACTAACACATTGCTAGGCCACTCAGTTACAGGTATAGGAGATGTCAATCAAGATGGCTATGATGACTTTGCTTTCAGCGAACCACTCTATGATAACTCGGCACTTGGTAAGGTGAGCGTCTTATTGGGCTCCTCATCAGGATTTTCAGATGATGCTGAACTAGAATTGATTGGCACTCAGTCAAGTCAAATGTTTGGTAGCGATATATCAACCATAGGTGACATCAACGATGATGGTCGCGAAGAGGTAGCGATTTCATCAATTGGTCTAGGTACATCACCAGGGGAAGTGGAATACTTCTTTGCTGACGATACAGAATATCTCAGAAGAGGGGGGAACTCACTTCTTGCTACGGGAGTATCAGGTCAGCACCTAGGTAGGACTGTTGGCGGAGGAGGTGATTTGGATGGTGACGGCCAGTTGGAGATCATCATCACATCTCTAGACAAGGATATGGCCGGTAATTCCGTAGGTGCTGTTGTCAAAATGGAGAAACTGAATACCGACATCAGTCATATTTCTATGACTACAACTACAGTTGATTTAGATCTGGATGATTTGGGTCGTTTCCACTTATTGGTTGGTGGCAATGGGCAAACTCACCATCTTGAAAGGCCTAACGCTGCTACAGATTCATCTGAGGGTTGGCAAGTCAAAACTTTCGATACGACTAATATTTCCATGGTTGTAACTAGGGCGGGTAAAGCAATTATTCTTGATGATAGTAATTCATTTACAGAACAGAATGCACATACACAACTATCTCTAGTTCATCCGACATTATCCAATGCAATAAACGATTTAGATCTTGAAATTATAGATGATCAAAGTCAGATATTTTATTCTGAAGAACACAATTCCTCGACATCTTATACAAATATTAGAGGTGAATCGGATACAGGATTTAGTACCAGTTCTTTAGGCAATAATTCAACTTCTATTCTTTCATTCAATTCAACTTCTGCAATTAATGGAATTGATGTAGGCAGTTCCTGCACATTCACAAATGGGACTGTTGCATTGGTCAGCAATGTTGCTAACAATACTAGTTTGACATTTTTTGAAGGCAACAATTCATCGACATACACCCTGATGAATGATATGGCATTGTCTGTGGACACTGCATGTAGAAATTCTAATACTATGTTGGTGGCTATTCAAACATCTACCGCTTACGAATTATTGGAGTTCAATAATAGCGTCAATTCACTCGCATCTGGTTCTGCATCTGTCACATCAGCTGTAGCACTGATTGCCGATGCGTCTGCTGGTTCTGCATTATTCGCTGATGCGTCAGGTGGGCTATTACTGTGTGATAGTAGCAATTCCTGTTCATCTTTGACAGGTCTCTCAAATGGAGCAGCAGTCCAATCAGCTACTACTGGTGGCAATGGTGTTTCTTGGCTGATACATGATGGTGGAAACAATGTAGCCACACTTTCAATTCTTGATGGTACTGATGCAAGAGATGTTTGGACACACACTTCCTCTGCTACATCTCAAATGAGTCATGCAGACATGGAAGTGGATTCAGATGGCATTGTTCGAATAGTTTTGGCTGAGGCCGATGGCCAAATTTCCTACATGACAAGTTTCCGAATCCTTAACGATTGGGACAGAGATTTCGTGCCATCACCTTGGGATGAAGTCCCTTATGTTGGGGGGCAATGGCGAGATTCAGATGTTTGTACAGATCCTATGGGTAATTCGTATGACTGCCCAGATGGTTATGGAGATAATCCAGATGGCCCTGCTCATGATGATTGTTCATCATTTGGCGGCAACTCGTATCAGCATGCTAGCAAGTGGGGAATTCTAGGTTGTGCTGATACTGATTGGGATGGATGGGCTGATAACATCGATAATTGCCCTTCTATGGGTGGTAATAACAACGAAGGTGATTCATGGATTGATGCAAAAGGTTGCCCAGATCCAGATGGAGATGGTTGGAGTTCATCTCATTCAAACACCCCTGACCAAGATCAACTAAATTGGTATCAGCAGCGAGATACAGATGCAGATGGACATTTGGACAACCATGGTCCTGACTGTTGCGGAGTGGATGGTTCAATCGATATTTATCCATTGAATGGCAATCAGTGGGAAGATGAAGATGTTGATGGCTGGGGTGACAACCATGACTTTGAATATGCTAATGCTACACTTCGTACGGCTAATGGCGTAGATGTAGATAATGATGGAAGCAATGACTACTGGTATATTGATTGGAGTGGAGATCAATGTCCCGGAGAGCAAGGTTTCTCGGTATTTGACCGTGGAGGTTGCTCAGATTCAGATGGTGATGGGTGGTCTGATCCACATATCGCTGAAAATCAAAATGAGGTGACATGGCTTTACAATAGGAGTGAATGTCATGATTTACAATCAGATGGGCACAGTGGTTGTGCAGATAATTGGCCTGGTGGAGGCAATACAGGTGAGCCTTGTGACTTGAGTAATTGTTCACAGCAATGGCATGACAAAGACGGTGATGGATATGGTGACAATTCAACTATCGGCGCATGGCATCGAGATGCTTTCAATGAGGACTATACTCAATGGAATGACACGGATAACGATGGTTATGGCGATAACCCAAATGGTACAACTCCAGATGATTGCCCTGTGATGGGGGGTAATTCTACTGTAGATAGGCTAGGGTGTCCAGATTCAGATGGTGATGGATATTCTAACCCCGATGCTAATTCACAGGCTCATCCTGATGGAACTGCCGATTCAAATTCTTCTAATCCTGAACAGTGGCGCGACTCAGATGGTGATGGATTCGGGGATTTTACTGACAAGACTAACGGTGATTTTTGTCCTAATCAATATGGCTACTTGAATGGCGATGGGGGGCGTGGTTGTCCACTTCCTGCTGAAGATGCTGATGGTGACGGAATTATCGATGAAGAGGACATATGTGCTAACACTACAGTTGGAGAATCCGTTGATACTGAAGGTCCCTTGAAAGGTTGTTCTGAGAATCAGAAGGATGATGATAATGATGGCGTAATGAATGCTAATGACAACTGTGTCAATACTACTGCTAATGCAACAGTTGATGAAAATGGTTGTAGCACCGACCAACTCACATTGGATGATGACGTTGATGGTGTCCCGAATATTTCTGATGAATGTCCAGGTACTGTTCTAGGTGCAAATGTTTCAATTGATGGTTGTGCATTATACCAACTTGATGAGGACAATGATGGAATATCAAACGATGTAGATATGTGTCCAGATACTCCTAGTGGGGCTGTTGTCGATGAAGTGGGATGTCCGCGAAGTGACATGGATTCTGATGGTGATGGCTATGATGACAGCTCTGATGCATTCCCACTTGAAGCATCACAATGGGGTGATTACGATGGCGATGGTTTTGGAGACAATACCAGCGGAGTCCAAGGTGACGCCTGTCCAACCATTCAGGGTAACTCATCAGGTTATCCAAATGGTGACCGTTGGGGTTGTGTTGATACTGATGGTGATGGGTTCAGTGACCCAACTTCCGGTTGGGGTGTGGCAGAAGGTGCTGATGCCTTCATCGATCAAGCAAGTCAGTGGAAGGATACAGACGGAGATGGGTTTGGAGATAATCTAACTGGATATCAAGGGGACGAGTGCCCATTAACTTCAGGAGTACTCAATGGTGTATTGGGCATAGGTTGTGCTGCTGCAACTGATGGTTCAGGCAATCAAGTGAATGAATGTGACAAATGGGCGCCGTTCTATGATCCAGCATCTAATCCCGACGATTCGGTACCTGAAGAATTCCATAGTTGCTCTTGGTATGATGAATGGTATAGCGTCGCAGAAGAAGAGGAAACCCTGCCTGTAAACCTGATTGTAGGAATAGTTGGCGCCCTAGTCCTTATTCTGATAATTGCCTTTGTTTCCATACGAATCATGCGCGGTGGCGGTGATTGGGACGAAGATGACGATGAATTGTTCGAAGATGATTGGGAAGATGAAGATGCGGACATATTTTCTCCAGGTCCAGCAAGCCGTGGTGCTGCTTGGAGCGCGCCATCAGCAACTCAAGATTTCTCAGGCCGTGGTGGCGGTGCCCCCCCAAGGGGCGGCGGCGGTCCTCCAAGTCGAGGAGGCGGTGGTCCCCCAAGAGATGGTGGCGGTCCTCCAAGTCGAGGAGGCGGTGGTCCCCCAAGAGGCGGCGGCCCCCCACGCAGTGGCCCATCTGGGTCATCACGTTCTAGCGGCCCACCTGCTAAAGCAACAAGGCGCAAGGTGGTATCAGGTGCTACCCAATCAGATGCAAAACCAGCCACGCGAAAGACACGAAAAGTTGTCGGGGCTGCTACACCGAAAAATGTCAAAACACGTTCAACTCGCAAAACACGCTCAACTAAGGGTGGAGATAAGCCGGCAAAGAAGAAGGCTGCACCTTCTACTGGCACTTGGGAAGACTTGTTCACTGCTAGAGATTCAGCAAATTATGAGAAATCACTTGGTGAGACCAGTAAAGCGATTGCCAGCGGTGAGCCAGAGAGAAATTTGTTACGTAAATTGCAGACTGAGGGCTGGAATGCTAAACAATCTAGGTATATTATCAATGAATCCTCAAATTCTTGAGTTAATTTCAATGCTGATTGAAGGCGAGCCTTCAAGTGATATGGGCGAGGGTAGCAACACAAGCACCGTTTGAGTATGTGTCTAAACAGGGGGGGATTGAATAATGAGTGAAGCCGGAATGGAAACTGAAGGCGCTTCATTACCCGAAGGAATTGCTGTTGACGAAGCTGCGGCATACTTTGGTGTTACAGATTCAGCGGACATCGTTGTCAGGCTAAATCAGACAGATCGTATCAACGGCATGGGGGAATTTTTTTCTCATGCAATTGATTTAATTTTGCAAGCCGAATTTGTATTTGAAGAAGCAGCAAATAGACTTGGCTGTGAAGGTGGAGAGATTTACTATCTTCTTTCAGGTCCTTTTGGCCTGATTACAATCTCCGATCCCCTTCGATACTATCTTGGGCAAGAGAACTCAGAAGGTGAAAGTGGCCCTCACCCGGGATTACCTGAGCACGAAATGAATGCTATCGAACCACTTACTGATGTATTTTCCTTGCTCCGTTTGTTTGGGCTTGGCCATTTAATTGGTGGGCTCCCTCTTTTGGCTCATTACGTTTCTATGTATGAGTCGTTAGTAGCATCTCCAGCAGCTAACAAAGATTCATTGTTACGTTTAGCAGTAGAATTGCATCAAGCTACAGAGCAGGCTAAATCAGGTTCAGTTACTCCCATTGCATGTCTAGGAGCTCCTGTGCTAGGAAGTATGCCGGAAGTGACTCCACCTCCTTCTCCACAACCAGTAGTTGCACCTACACCCGCTCCAGCACCTACCTATACTCAGCCAGTAGTTGCTCCAACTCCCGCTCCAGCACCTACCTATACTCAGCCAGTAGTTGCCCCTACACCCGCTCCTTTGGCGCCACAACCAGTAGTTGCCCCAACCCCTGCCCCTGCCCCTACACCGGCACCAACGCCAGTATCAGTGCCCGCACCAGAACCCGAGCCAGTAGTATTAGAGAAGATACCAAATGAACCAACTTCTATTGATTTGGAAGCAGCAAGTGATGCCTTTGCTTCCCAATTTGCTGCTGCAGAAAATATTGATAATACTCCTCTAGAAAAACAAGTAAGTCAACAATTCTCCTCTATTGATACTAATTTGGATGGTCAATTAAGTCCTGATGAAGTTTCACAGGCAGCAAATATTAGTATACGCGATGCGACTGAAATGGTAGAAACTGCAGATATTAATGATGACGGGCAAGTTTCTTTCGAAGAGTTCTCAGAAAAACCACTTGCAATTGCTCCAAAGCGCGCGCCAATTAGAGATGATGATTTTTCTCCATCTACAGATGTTGCTCCAAAAACAGAAGTATCTGCTTTGGAATCCGTTTCTAATCTAATTTCTGATGAACACCTTAGATCTAACACTGTACACAATTTCATTCAATCGGGAAAGAATTGCCAACGTTGTGGTATTGGTGTAGAGCATGGGTGGATATATTGTCCAGTCTGCAATGCTCAACAATAATGAATCAATAGGTAACTTCACCTGCTTGTAGCAGCACCATTTCATCAAGGTGTACGGTAGGTTCTCGCATAACGCCCGTCACGTGTATTTTTGTGCGTGCCGAGCCACCGAGTGTAGAATTATCACCGATGGCAAAGTAACAAGTCCCTTTCACCTTTTCATCTTCTAGAACATTCCCTATCAATCGTGCTCTAGAATTCATCCCAAAACCAAACTCTGCCACAGTCCAGACAAGTTCCTGTTGCTTTGGACTGAGTTGTTCAGCAGCCAATTCATAGGTTTCTTTGATTTTATCTGCCATTTTTCCACCTTCGACATCGCTTACTAATCCATCTTTGACATTGAATATCAGTGGCTCGTCAAGAAGAGTTGAATCCCAAGATCCATCAATGACTATCTTTCCATTCATCGTACCTTCTTTGGGCATTGTGAAGATTTTTCCAGCGGGCAAGTTGGTAACTTGACTGGGCCTATTGCATATTCCGTTATCTTCCAGTTTCCAACGCCGATGTTCAACCTCAAATTCAAGGTCAGTCCCTGACTCACTAGTCACCTTCACTTGCCTTCTTCTTTTTAGAAGAGCACCGATTTTTGTGATTTCTTCTTTCAATCTTGAGAAGTCAGCAGTCATTCCACCTTCAGTGAAAATGTCTAGAGTGATTCCTGGCAAGGTAGCAATTCTTGCACCATCATTCCGGGCAATTCTAGTTGCTCGAGTGTGAGTTAGGGAATAACGAGTAGGAGCAATTACAATTTGTTGCTTTCGCATTAGCTCAGCAACTGCTCCAGGTGGTTCATCACCGTGTTGATGTGCAGGTGGCATCATCAAGAGCAATACTCGTTCAGAAACAAGTGATGCCTGTTCGTAAATTGCTTGCCCAACTTGTGCAGTGTGCGGGTCGGTTATAATGAGAGTATTTTCGTATGATCTCATTTGCATACATGTTCTTACAACCATGCGAGCAGAGGCTCTCAGTTTCTTTTCTAATTCATCATCATCTAACATAGGCCCGCCGTCGTCATCGCTCGACTTCGACTTCTTCTTGGCCATGTTCGTCCCAATCCCTGATTATAGCCGCCATTAATCAAGACATCTATGACATATTGATATGGTAGATTCATTCTTCTTCTAATTTTTCTGAAACTAATTCTTCTTGTTCTTCCTTATTGAATAACCCAAATTTATTGCCTAATAAATACATCATTAGAAGGACTAAGCATAGCAAAGCTCCCTGCGTTTCAGAAATTGTAAGTCCTAAGAGTGTGAAAAATATGCTAGTAGATTCTTCTATGACTAATACTTGGTCAGCATCAACATTATTCACTTTTTGAGTGATTCCAGTTGACCATAATACTTCTACTGATTTTGCTGATTCATAGTCACCTAATCCAAAATGTACAGTTGGTTCGTTACTTCCTAGGTAACCACTTCCAGCATACACGTGCTGTTGCATTTTTGTTCCATCATCTAGTGTTACTGTTACTAAGCAACCAGTACCATATTTGTTTGAATATGCTTTTTCACCTAACAAATTGAAATCAGTAACTTCATTATTCAATCCGTTCAATTTTACCTTCAGCCAATGCCTATCAGTTTCTTGGACGGCATTGTTGGAGAATAGTTGGGGTGAGTGCCCAGATTGACCCAGTAATATATCTAAATCTCCATCTCCATCATAATCAAAGATTGAAGTACCCATTGTTTTTTCAGAGCCACCAAGTCCTATTTGGCTACTAATTTCAGTAAATTCAGTAATTCCATCACCGTTTGTATCACCTTCGTTTCGGAAAAATGTATTATTATTGTATGCGGCGAATCTGTTAATTCTCCCTACTCCAAAGAAGATATCTAAATCACCATCTAAATCGTAATCAAAGAATTGGCAGGCCCAATTTACTGCAACAAAAGAAGTTCCTCCTCCGAAATCACGGAACCCCATATTATCTCCATTTTCAGTGAATGAGGTTCCATTTTCATTTTGCCATAGATAATTTGGTCCGAAATTTGAATGGCAAAGGTCCATGTCTCCATCTCTATCCCAGTCACCAGCGTGAGCTCCCATTCCAGTTCCTGGAATATCCATTTGTAATTCATCAGTTACAATACTAAAAGTCCCATCTTGTTCGTTATGATAAATAGGAGATATACCAAAATCAGATGCAACATAGAGGTCTTCCCATCCATCACCATCGTAATCAAACCAAACTCCTGCAAATGAAAGGCCTGAGCCATGATAGTCTGCAGTATCAATTTGAGCCATGGTTGAGGGGTTAGATGGGCTTGCTTGATCCATTCGGTGTAGATTTGAAATGTAGAAATTATTTGCTGAATCAGAGACCTCTGTTTGCCCACTTACTCCGGCTTCTTTAGTTACATCACTGAATTCTATTTCTCCATCGTTATCTACATCTCCATCATTACGATATAGGAAGTTAGTTTCTGTACGCGCCCAGAATTTTTCTTCATCGACAATTCCAAGATTCATCGAATATAGGTCTAAGTCACCATCATGGTCATAATCAGCCCAAATGGCAGTAGTGCTGTGGCCAAAATTTCCAACTCCACTAACAAATTCAATGATTGGGGGGTTATTGTCATCATAACCTTCTCCTCCCTCAATAATCGAAACAGAGGTAACTTTTCCATTTGTCACAACGACATCTGCTATTGCTCCAATCCCATCACCCCCTCGAATGAAAACTGCAGGCGATAATCCTCCAGTTGAAGCGTAGCCACTACCTGAATCAGTGATTTCAACAGCAGTAACTACGCCATCGACAATCACAGGTTGCCCCAGGGCACCTTGGCCTAAGCCAGTATTGGATGTGACATCTGTAAATACACAATCACCATTATTTTGGAAAAGATAATTTTTTGCTCCAGAACCAATATCGTAAACGTCAGTACGCCCAAAATTACTCAGATAAACATCTTTGTCTCCATCATTATCATAATCAGCCCAAGATGCACCGATTACTGTAGTATTTACTAATTTCAAGCCGGAATGATCTGTCATGTCCGTGAAAGTCCCATCTCCATTATTGACCATGAATTGAGTATTTCCAGTAGAGTTTTCTTGTATTGCGGCATCAATAATTGTAGAGTTTGTATTTTCATCAAAGTGCGCTTCAGTCTCGTAAGTTATGTGATCGAAGCGTGCGGTAACGATGACATCCATGTCTCCATCTCCATCACAATCATCAACTGATGTTCCAGGGCCATAACTTGACCAAACTGTTTCAGGGCCTGTATTGACAAGGCTAAACCCACTTTCGCTAGTTACTTCAGTAAATGTCACTAGTGCGTCATCATTTTCAGAATTAGAACCAAGACTAGTTGGTAAAGATGAAAGCAATAACAGAGAAATAGTCATAATGAGAGCAAAATTTCTTTTTGCACGATTCATCTAAAATCCCTTTCTCATATAGTCCCGCTACGCATGGTTAGATATGACAGTTCCGAAATGCCATTTTCTTTCTATATCCTTGTCCAAGATGTTGACAAAGATTTAACGAACGAACCTGTTCGAAGAATTAGGATTTAGATGACGTCTCATCATAATTCAGTTGAGTTTGCTAGGCGTCTTTCATCTTCGTCAATTACCAATCAACTGATAATTTTGTATTGTTGCATAATAATGACGAGCCTTTCCTTTTCAGGAACTGTAATTGGAGTGCCAGTTTCTAAAGAGGAGTCAAGTACCTTTCAATTTGATAATGAGAGTGCCCCGCAGGAATGGCGTTTTCTAAATGGTAGTGGGAATAATTTGGCTAATTCTGAGTGGGGTTCAACAGGAGATGAGGTTCCGAATCTAACAATACAGGATTTCAGCAATAATTTCTCATCTATGGCACATTCTGAATTTCCAAATCCTAGAGTGATTTCGAATGCATTGTGTGAAGAGTCACAAGTTAAGCATGATGAAAATGCTGTTTCATCAATCAATTCGTTATGGGCTGAATTTCTAAGAAATGATATTTTGCTAGCACCTCACCAAGATTCAATGCATGAAGGGGGTATGGAGGAAGCACACATTTCAATCCCTGTTGATGATGAAATCTTGAATCCATCTGGTTCTGAAACCTCTCAAATCCGGTACATTAGAACAGAATTTATCGAAGGTAGCGGTACTGATGAGAATAATCCAAGAGTATATCCCAATCAAGCCAGTGCTTGGATAGACGCTAGTTCAATTTACGGACAAAATGAGGTGACTAATTCATGGATTAGAACTCAGGAAGGTGGCCAAGTAATTATTACCGATTGGGACGGTAGTGATATGATCCCTGCATATGATTCTAATGGTTTAATTTCTAATTGGGATGACTCAAGTTCAATTGCTAATATTCAGTTTGGAGCTGCTGATAGTAGAAACATCGATAATATCGGCGTTTCAACTCTGCACTTGTTATTCTTACGAGAGCACAACAGATTAGCCGATGCAATTCAAGATAGGAATCCCGATTGGAGCGATGAGCAAATTTTCCAGTGGGCCAAAAAATTAGTAACAGCCCAAATCCAAGTAATTACTTATTCAGAATATCTACCATCAATTGGACTAAATCTACCTGAATATACTGGCTATAATTCAAGTATTAATCCACAAGTAAGTAATGAATTCTTTTTGTTGGTATCAAGCACATTTTCTAGTCAGAGAAATGATGCTTGGTTATTACTAAATGATTCCAGAGATGATATTTCAAGTAGCCCATTACAATTGCAAGAGGGTTATTGGACGATGGAACCAATCCTTGATGATGGCGTTGAATCTATAATCAGGGGTGCAGCTTATGAGGCTCAAAGAGTGAATGATTTGGCAATGGTATCTAATCTTAGAAACTTGTTATCTGGTAAATCTACATGGCCAGGTTGGATTGATGAATGTGCTATGACAATACAATTAGGGAGAGATAGAGGATTAACCGATTACAATTCTGTTCGAGAGGGATTAGGGCTTGAAAGATATTTGAATTGGAGCAACTTGACTAGTGATGAAAATGTTAGTTCACAATTATCAGAAACATTTGATGATATAGATAATATGGATGCAATAATTGGAGTTTTAGCAGAACCACGTTTAGATAATTCTACTTTTGGTGAAACACAGCATCACCTAGCATTCAATCAATACACCATGTTGAGAGATGCAGATCGTTATTGGTATGCCAATGATCCAGAACTTACCCCTTTGCTCCCTGAATTAAATAAAATTCGTTTATCAGATATAATACTGAGAAACAGTAAGATTGAATCTATACAATGTGATGTGTTTGTGGTCGAAAATAATGTTGATAATTTTGATTGTACATTATCTAATATTGAAGTTGTTGAACCCTCTGTTGAAACTGATGAATCACCTAATTATAATTATTTATTAGGAGTATTACTAATAGTCACTATTATTGCTATTGTATCAGTACGAGGTAACAGCGAAAACGACGATAACAGAGAACAAGAGGAAGAATGATGGCTCAGAAATTTTCTAATTTTGATAATTCTAGAGTCAAGACATCATTTGTTTATCTCGTGATAATTCTATTCTTTTGTTCTAGTTTAGTTACAGCAGCCCCTGTTCAAAAAGAGGCCACATCTGCTACTTATATTACTGTTAATGAGCAACCAATAGATGCCGCCTCTGAGTATTCACATAACGGTACAGGAGTTAATGAGGAGCATCCGGATTGGGGGGCGACGAACACTCCAATTTCCCGTCAGTCAGAGCGCTATGCTTCAGATGATGGAAACAACTTGACTTTCTGGGATAGGCCCGATGTACCTGGTCCGAGAGAAGTTAGTAATTCTCTTTGTCACGAATCTTCAATTCATCCCGATTCACGTAATTTGTCTGATTTTGTTTGGTTGTGGGGGCAATTTGTCACACATGAAATGGACCACACCACCACTCAAGATGGCCGCACACATGACCAATTGCAACCAGATACCGCCCATATTCAAGTCGATGAATCAGATCCTTGGATGGGTTTCCCTGGTGGCTTGTACATGCGATTTTTCCGTTCTATGATTGTAAATGGCTCAGATGACCCTGACCCATCTATTCAGAGGGAGCACCCTAACATCATCAGCGCGTGGTTAGATGGCTCAGTAGTCTATGGTAATGATGACCCCCGCGCAGATTGGCTACGTGAACATAGTGGCGGTCGAATGAAAGTAAGTGATTACCCTGAAGGTGATTTGATGCCGCAAGCAGATTATGCCAATGATCCAACAACCCCTGGTATGTCATTTGCAGGTTTCAACTTCTCCCAATCTTTTGTGGCTGGAGATGACAGAGCAAACGAACATGTTGCTTTGTTGGCAATACACGTTTTGTTTGTTAGGGAACATAATAGATTAGCTGATGAAATTGCAGAAAGAAATCCCACTTGGAACGACGAGCAAATTTATCAGTACGCTAGACACATTAATATTGGATTTATTCAAACTATTACATACAATGAATTCCTTCCTGCTGTAGGTGTAGAACTAGATTCTTATTTGGGTTATAATTCATCCATTGACCCTACAATTACCAATGAGTTTTCTGTCGTGGCATTTCGAATGGGTCACAGCCAAATAGGGAGTTTCATGCTCCGCATGGATGAAGATAGAAATGTAATTGAAGATGGTCATTTGACATTGAGAGAAGGATTCTTTGATGTCACTCCCATAATTGATGAAGGGGGTATTGGGCCAATTTTGCGAGGCTTAGCCTACAATATTGAGCCAGAAAATGACCTATACTATGTTGATGATTTACGAAATCAGATGTTTGGCCCTCCTGGTTCCGGTGGGCTTGATTTGGTTGCGGTGGATATTCAACGAGGACGCGACCATGGAATTCCAGATTACAACACAGTTCGTGAGGGCTTTGGATTACCTCGATATACTGATTGGAGTGAAATTACATCAGATGTAGAGATTCAGGGAAAATTAAATTCTACATATCCGGATATCGATAGTGTAGATGCTTTAATTGGAATGTTTGCAGAAGATCATCTAGAAAATTCAGCACTTGGGGAGACGATGCATTTCATCATCAAAGAACAATTTACAAGATTAAGAGATGGCGATCGCCTACATTTTGAATCGGAAAATTCAGATGTGTATGAATTAAGAAGTGAAATTGAGAATACAACATTGGCAGAAATTATTCTAAGAAATACAGAGGTTGAGAGTATTCAATGTAATGCATTCTATGCTGAACAAGATTTAGATCAAATGGATTGTACTCATTTGAATATGGAAATCGATAGTAGCATACCCATCGACTCAAGTAACGAGTTTCCAATTAGTGTAATTCTAGTTTTAATATTAGTTATTTCTGTGGTATTGATAGCAATACTGAAGGGCACTGAATCCGAGGATTCCATTCAAAACAACTCTGAAAATATAGAATGAGAATCCGTATAATACTCAACTATAATTAAAGGAGTTCTTCTAACATCCCTACAGATTCGTAAAGACTTGGCCCGCTTCCTAGATAGTAGACTGCGCCTCTACGACTACGAGAATCTTCGGGCTGTGAATTATTTCCAGTAGCACACTCGCCTGTGCAACCGTCTGCAAAGCCAATGTAGATTCGCCCATCTCTGTCAATGTGTAAATCATTGAAGTCGAGCAGGTTTCTGTTAGAGCCTCCAATGTCGCGGCAATCTCCACTATTCAAGCAGATGCTTCCAACTTGAACGGGGTCGTCGGAAACCCGGTATGTGTGGAATACTGGTTCAGGGTCCAAAGCATTCAGGCTGTAGGTCACATAGAGGTAGTAACTGACATTTGCAGTAGCAAAGTGTGCGTTGCCGTCCCACGGGTTACCATCTATGTCAGATTGGTTTAATTCACTGTCATTTTGACTTCCTAGGTAGGTGACTGCTATTCTCCCGGGGTCGCCCGCATCAACTTGAGGGAATACTGACGAAATTATCGCACTAGGACTGACTCGAATGCTGGTCTGCTCCCACGAATCTCCAGAATCAGTGCTTCTAGACATGTATATTCCTTCATCTGCGCCAGTCCAGAAGTGGTATGCATTGGATTCAGTGTCGGTAGCGACTTCCGAATTCTTACGTGGATAGGGGGTGCCTACATCCTCTCCCATGGTTCGGTCAAACCAACTCAAACCATTGTCATTGGAAACGATGACTGAGGGTGTTTCAACCCGGGGTGTGACATAGACTGTACCGTCTGGTGCAGAAGTTATTGCTCCATGGAGTCCCCCGTTAGTGGTGGCCAACCCGAAGATTAGTCCACCAGTGTCAAATGTAGCTCCACCATCAAAACTAGTGAAGCAAAATATTCCGGCAAGTTTGTTGTAACAATAGTACACGGCTTGGTCGTAGTAAGCTTGGGATATTTGGCCGCCAATCCCATACCCACTGCTCGTCCAAGGGCCGGTAGCCAATTTGATGTGGTCATTGATTGGAGTCGTGCCAGAGTCGTGTGCATTACCCACCCAAGATTCCCCATCATCATCGCTCCAACAAATCCAAGATGTCTCCAAACCTTGCATCTGCACATTGAATACACGGTCAGTCACTGGATCAACCCACCCCCACGGATCATTGGTTTGGAATGCACACATTGGTCCTGAGACGTCCTCCCAAGATTCGCCATAGTCGCAAGAACGCATTACTTTCTCAAAGGCAATGAAAAATATGCAACCGCTTGATGTGATTCCTATACTTGGTTCTGCACCATCTTCACCTACATCACTAAAGACAAAATTGAGAGGTAAGAGTTCTTCATCTACGCTCAAGCCATCAGGTCCAGTGACAAAGGTAGTTGGAATTGGTGGCTCATCAGGTGGAGTTGGGGTTGGCTCATCCTTCTGAAAACAGCCAGAGAATGCTACTGAAATCATCAGCGCACAAACGAGTAACGCCCTTGCTCGCATATGCGCGCCGGTAGTGGGCCTACGCAATTATGTTGTCCTTGAGGGCTCAAACGAATTATTGCTAATCTTTTACTCATTTTTCTCTAATCCTGTTGTGCCTTCCTCTCTATGATCATATGTACAGAACCATTATTGTCAATGAATTAATGAATTATATTGATAGGTCGGAGACATGTCGTAGTTTTTGATAGGGAGAGGTGGTGATTATTACTCGAACTAGGTTTTCTTTGTTGATAATTGTAGCAGTTTTGCTATTTTCTTCATTGCCACTACCAGTTGCATCGGCGGATGAGAGCCCTTCTATACAACTTACAATTACTCCACAACAAACAATTTATGACATAGCAGGAAATGAAAGCCGCCAAGAAAATGTCACTTTCTCAGTACTTGGAATTAATATAAATGGATCTAATGCATACAAGACTAATATTTTTCTTTATGAAGAATATCAAACGTATGGGCAAGATGGGTCTGAGCTACAAAATCTAACCTACCAAACAAACATCAGCGTAAACCTGAATTTCAGCGCGCTTGGTGCAGATGAGTGGTTAAATGATACAGATTATTCATTTTTAGTGCAGCTTGAAGAAAGACCAGCAGGTGAAGATCAATTTGAAATCATATATAACGCGACCTTCAATTTTTCAATAGGCAAAATTCCTGAACCATTAGAACCAGAACCTCTACAGCACTTGGATTTTGAATGTGAGTTGGGTGATGATGGGGAGTGGGATATGATGCTAGATGATTACGGTTATTTAGCAGATCACCCTAGTGCTCTAGGAATGATTGGATGCACTTTTACAAATCCAAACCCTGTTCCTACATGGTTTAATTTTTCATTTGACTATCCTATTTTAGCCGCCGGTGCTGGTTTTGATATAACAGGAATTACTTTGCTCTCTAATGAAATATTGAATAATAGTACGAAGCAATTTAATTTCTCACTAGATTGCGGGGCACC
>DASCSU010000005.1:0-9931 GCA_034399495.1 Candidatus Thalassarchaeaceae archaeon | reverse complement strand
ATTGAAGTTGAAATTTATTCTGAAGATGCAGTTAATTGGACGGGAAACGATAGTTCATATTTTGTTGAATATTCGATTGAAAATAATTCAACCATTACTCCTATTTTGATAAGGGGATGTATGGATGAAGAGGCTTTGAATTTCAAACCGAATGCTACAGAAGATGACGGTTCATGCGTTTTCCCTCAACCAGAGCCTGAACCAGAGCCTGAACCAACTCCTCCAGATTGCCTTCTCTGCAATCTTACTTATTACATACCTAGTGAAATGTCAGTTGGTACTACTGATACTTTTTATGTTGTTGAAAATTCTGGTGATGGGTGGAAGTATTTTGGAGAGGCAAATGTGTCTTGGAACATTGATGGAGTAGTGGAAAATGGTTCTGAGATTGAATATTCCTTTACGGCAATTCCAGAATTAGGTCATGCCAGTGTCTCTATCTGCGCATCTTTTTCTGATGGTTCACAAGATTGTATATGGGAGGAAATTACAGTCAACCAGTCTCTAAATGGATATATTTCTCAATCAGGTGTGCTAGAACCAATTATTCAAGATAATGTTGGAGGAGTTCACTTTAATGTTACAGCATTAGGTGGTCTTGCACCATATTCATTCGAATGGCAGTTTGGTGATGGCAACTCATCAACTAGCAGTTCTTTGGTATACGAATTTGCTGATTGGGGGATTTATGACGTAACCCTAGTTATTACCGATGCACGAATGGATACTGTTAATTTGCAAACACAAGTAGAAATTAAAAATTCACAAGGCCCAGGAGATGATCCAACAATTGTAGATAAGGAAAATGTTTCTGAACCTGAAGTCACTCCCTTTGGAGCAGTTGCTACTGGTGGTGGGACATTGTTGTTGGTAATGCTTTCAAGACACAATTCAAGGAAGCAGAAGGAGAAAATATTGGTGGCTGCTAGAGCTAAACTCCAAAATGCAGGTATGGGTAATGAAGAAACTCTTGGAGTTGACGATTTCGAGGGTAATTGGGATTAATCATTTCCTGCTAACCGTATATGTTCGGTGAGCAGTTCAACGAGGAAATGTCGTAGCAAATTTTGTGAATACGTGGCCTCTAACCACTTTCCTGCATCTAATTGCAGCCGCTACTTGGATTGGCTCAATGCTTTTCTTCGTATTCATCCTCGTTCCGTATTCAAAAAACCGATATGATAGAGAAGAATACATAGAATTCCTCAATGATATTGGGCTGAAATTTCGTTGGCTAGGTTGGACATGCTTGTTCACAGTGGCAATTACAGGAGCCTTTCTTTCCGACATTATCTCTGGTTGGGAAGCATTCACCACTCCCGACGGTCATTCAAGTCCCCTGCTAGCACCATAGCATGGAAGATGGTAGGGGGTGTAGTTCTCTTCATATCTGCCGCACTTCATGACTTCCGTTACGGGCCTAGGGCCATCGAGTGTATGAAAGAGAAAGGAGATTGTGATGAATCAAGAAAATTACGAGGCAAGGCGTCTAATTTTGGGAGATTAAACCTCATTCTTTCAATTATCATCTTCTGGCTTGGGGTTTCAGTTATTAGAGGGTCAATTTTTTGATTATCTAAAACCACACCAAAGTGTAGATTCACTTTGTGGTAATAGTATTGGGTCAATGCGCCAAGCACCATCCCAAATCCCTTCATTGCTAATTTCTGCCTGCCAAGCGTCTTGACCATATTGTGAAGTCATAGTAGCATTATTTTCTCCAAATATTAATTCTCCATGACCCCATCCTACTAACTGTATATTATCTTCAATGATATTGATATCGACTACATCATCTACCCCGGTGCCTCCAGCATTTTCAGTCCAAATCCATTCTCCTGTAACTGAGATTTCTCCAATAAAAATATCTCTTGAACCGCTGGAATTAATGATTTTATCTCCTAACTCGATACTATTTATGAATGACCCAGCGATTATTATTCCCCCATTGTCACGCTGAGCAACATCTCTAATTGCAGTAGCTCCGTTTGCAAGTTCTCCTGGTGTTGTTGCTGGATTGAGAGATCTTATGGCTTCTATTTGTTGTTCAGTTAGGTCTTCTCTCGTGATGTCTGATATTTGTTCAATTTGTTTTGAAAGTAGGATGTTCGGAGATATTGCTAATATGAAGGCGAGTAAAATCACAATTAATGGGGGAACCACCTCCAACTGAATCTTCGCCTTCACGTTTATCTGAAAGTAGGAGTGCCTCATTGGCTTAATACCGAATATATTCGGATTATTTTCAGGTGCAGGGTTAATACTACCTCTCTGAAAAGGTGTGTTTGAATAAATTTAGATTACTCATGCCTCCAATCGATAATAACCAGTACTTATCAGAACACATATGTTCGGGACTTAGGCAATTTGATAATCACCCCACGCAGGTTTGGGGGAACCTAGGTTGTCAGAATTAGTGGAATCAGATGGAGATAAATTGCTAGAAGAAATCAATCATGAATTGGGGGAGGTGCACAACAGCATAGTGCCGTTGGTGCTGTCCTTAGGGATAGCATTGACATTGGCAGGATTACTGGTTTGGCCATTTTTGATTGTAGGATTGGCTCTAGTTGTTTGGTCAATATTTTCTTGGGTTAAGGAGGATGTTACTATGTGGAAGCATCGAGAGAACCCAGCGAAAGATGAATGGGGGCATGCTTCATGGGCAATGATCTGGATTATTGTTACAGAAACAATTGTGTTTGCAAGTTTCTTTGCATTTTGGTTTTGGGCAAAGTGGCACACACTTTACTGGGAAGATGCAATTGGTGGTTCTTGGCCAGCGGAAGGGATCCATCACAATATGACATTAGTCACAGTTAATACCGTAATTCTATTATCTTCAGGATACACTAGTCATTTGGCATTACATGCACTAAAAGATGGTAATTCCAACAAAAGTAAAAAGATGATTATAACAACAATTCTGCTAGGAACTATATTCCTTGGTGTTCAGTTATATGAGTACATGAATGCAGGATTTTTGTGGGGCGACCATGCTTATGGAACGGCCTTCTTTTCTCTTACTGGACTTCATGGTCTTCACGTATTAGTGGGAGTAATTTGTCTGTCAGTAGCAGGCGTTCTAGTCGACAAGGAATACTATTCCGATGAAAGACATGATTCATATCAAGCAATAACCTGGTATTGGCATTTTGTTGATGTTGTGTGGGTTTTGCTTTACTTCATTGTCTATTTGGAGGTGATCTGAAATGATTATCAATAAGAAACAGTTTGGTTTGGTAGCATTTTCATTGCTGATATTGATGACATCTTATGCTGCCCTTTTCAATTGGTTCAATGGCCTTGGAGGCACTGGTTCTCACGCTGATGTGTATAACCATCTATTCACAACTTATTGGAGTCTTGGAGTACTTATTGGTGGTGGAGTTTATGTTTACTTTTTGTGGTTGATGACAACTTCTGTGGAAGATGAAACAGAGGAAATGCCAAAGTTAGGGGAAATTCCCTTAGAACGAGGCAATGGCAAAGTTGCTATGGCTATCACTGTGGTAATCACTCTATTCTTGCTAGTTCTATCCAATGTTACATTTGATTCAATTGACTTCTTTGAAAAGTATGACGAGCACACAACAGAGGAATCGTTTACAGTAAAGGTGACAGGTTACCAATACTACTGGAATTATGAATACCCTAATGGGATTAATTTCACAAGTGCATCAGGTCCTTTGAAAATACCAGTAGATGTTCCTGTGGTCTTAGAAGTTACTTCTGGTGATGTATTCCATTCCTACGCACTTCCTGAGCACCGAATAAAAGTTGACTCCATACCTGGCCGTTCTAATTTTGGATGGATAGAAGCTGAAGAAACAGGGATCTATCCAGTTCGTTGCTTTGAGTTGTGTGGCGCATATCATTCTGATATGATGGGTGAATTGGAAGTGGTTGAAAAATCAGAATTTGACACATGGTATACAGGAGGTGGTAACTGATGCGCGGAAAAATATCAGGTCTGATTATTATACTACTTATTGCAGTATTAATGGCTCCTTCATTGATGGCCGAGGAAGAAGGAATTAGTGGCGTTGCAGTCTCAAATGGTTGCGTATGTCATGGTGCTGCATCTGATGATGTCACTGTTGCTCTTACAGGAATGCCCGAAAAATTCGAAGCTGATACTACATACAATTTGACGGTTACAGTTACTGGTGGGCCAGCGGCAACAGGAATCAATATTGGTGGATTTAATTTACAGTCAACTACTGGAACTTTAGTTGCAGTTAACAACTTCACTCAATTGAATGATGGGGAATTAACTCATGCAGAAATTGGTAATGATTTCCGTACTTGGGATGTTCAATGGGAATCGCCAGATAGTGATAAGCAGGATGTAACATTTGTAGTTCTAGGAAATTCAGTAAATGGTGATGGAACTTTTAGCGATGATCAGTGGAATAGTGCTGAATACACAGTACAGGGTGCAAATTCAAACGGAGGCTCTGTAATCGATTTAGGAAATATAGCGTGGTGGATAATCATCATTGCAGTCCTTGCTGTAGTTGGTGGAGTAGTGCTTACTTTGTACATGATGAAAGATTTCGGTAAGGATGAGTTGATGCACTGGCTAACAACCACCAATCACAAAGATATCGGATTGTTGTATCTTTGGACAACTATTCTGTTTGCATTAATTGGATTAGCATTGTCATTACTGATTAGGTTGCAACTAATTGTACCTGAGAATGAATTCATGATAGGTGGATTGTACAATGAAGCAGTTACTATGCATGGTGCTGTAATGGTTCTATTCGCAGTATCTCCAATGTCATTTGCTTTTGCTAATTACATTGTACCTCTACAGATTGGTGCTCGTGATATGGCATTCCCTAGATTGAATGCCTTCTCCTTTTGGGCACTTCTTCTAGGTGGGTTAGTAGCAGCCTCTGGCTTCTTCTTTGGTGGTGCTGCAGATGCAGGTTGGACATTTTACAGCCCATTGACAAGTTTGGAATATAGCCCGGGTGCTGGTGTTTCACTAGCTGGTGCAGGGCTTGTTCTACTGATTTTTTCAGTTACTGGAAGCACAGTAAATTTCTTGGTAACAATCTTGCGTATGCGAATACCAAGTATGAAATTGATGCAAATGCCGATGTTTACATGGAACATTTTGTTCACTGTAATTTTGATGCTAGCCATCTTCCCGGCACTTCTTGGAGCAGTATTGATGCTAGTTGGGGACAGGGTGTTTGGTACTATCTTCTTTGATCCTAGTATTGATGGCACCACTTGGTGGTTGCATATATTCTGGTTCTTTGGCCACCCTGAAGTGTATGTGGTTCTTCTACCAGGTTTAGGGATGGCTATGGAAGTCGTTCCCACCTTTGTCAAGAGAACACTATATGGTCGTAGAATTATTATCTGGGCATTAGTTGTTGCATCGATAATTTCCGTGCTAGTATGGGCGCATCATATGTTCATCACAGGAATCAATCCAACATTCAGAAAGATTGAGACTATAGGTACAGAATTAGTTAGCGTACCATTTGGGTTGATTTACCTAAGTTTGCTAGCCACTTTTTACAAATCAAAACCAGATTTCAGTAAAATACCACTTGCATTCGTGATGGGGGCAATTGGCATCTTCCTAGTTGGTGGAGTAACTGGTGTTTACCTCTCTAGCGTGGCTATGGATGTGCAACTGCGAGGCACTTACTACTTAGTCGCCCATTTTCATTTCACATTGGGTTCTGTTGCAGTAATGACACTTGGTGGAATATACTATTGGTATCCCAAATTATTTGGGAAGATGATGGATAAAACACTAGGGTGGTGGCATTTCTGGCTCACCTTCTTGGGAATCAATCTTTCATTCATTCCATTATTTGGAATGTGGGATATGCCACGTAGAATATATTCCTACGGCGCGGATGAAGGTTGGGCAACTCAGCACTTGTTAGCCACCATTGGTTCATTGGTCGTGTTTGTTGGGCAAATGATATTCTTCTGGAATTTCATTCGCAGTATGAAGAATGGCGAAGAAGCAGGAGATGACCCGTGGGATGGATCTACTTTCGAGTGGTCAACAACATCTCCACCGCCTAGGAATAACTTCGATGAACTTCCAGTGATGGAAAATTGATGAATGTCATAATCAGTTGATTGCGGAGATGGGGGAGGCGTTAGTCTGATAGGTAGTAATCATGTCATGCATCCTAGTACACAATATTAGGGGGTGTGTAAATTACTCAGGCAGCGCTATCTAGATTGCTAGTTATGGGGCTTGAAGCCCTAGGTCCTAGGTCCCAAAAAATCGTAACAATAATTCTGTCAGGCTTACTTCTGTGGGGGGATTGGATTATTTTCATGCACATGACTGAGGACTTAACTGATTTTTCAGAAACAGGCCCAATTATGTTCATTGGGACTGTGGGGATTGCTCTGGTGTTTGCAATAGGCTATACGATTTACACATTTTTCCAACAATAGCCACTTTGAAGGTAAAATCGTTGAACCAACTCGGTTATGGGTGCAATCCTGTTCTCAGGGTTCGACATGAACCGAGTTGTAGGCTATAGGCTGTTAGCGCTGTTAGCAGTATTGGGTGTTGTAGCAACAGCCTACAACAGTGCAATTCTAATCGATTATTTCTCGGCTGATGTGGATGAATCACCAGATGAGGAAATTATCTATGATGATATGGCTATGGCTGAGAGCGATGATGATGGAGATGCAAGTGGGGGTGAAGCGCCTGAATCATTTGATGCAGCGCCAGAGGCATCAGATGAATTAGCAGTGGATAGCATCACTGGAATCCTCGCAGCACTACTTCTTGCTGTAATGACCGTCGGTTTAGTCGGCTCTCTTGGAGTAGGTGTACTAGTTAGTGAAGGAATCAAGACTGGCTTGGTTTTGGCACTAGCAGGTCCACTGTTGGCCAAACTTCACGGTAAAGAGGCAGACGTTCAGACAAGGGGTAGAATCCAAGGTTATGTCGAGGCACATCCAGGAATCCACTTCTCTGCGCTTCGTGATGCCCTCACACTGGCCAATGGGGTTACTGCACACCACTTACACCAGTTGGAAAAGGCAGGGGAGGTCATCTCTTGGCAAGATGGCAGGCGCCGAAGATATGCTACTTCTGGAATAGATCCAAAGAGATTGCACGAACTTGAACACCCCGTGACTGGGATGCAGCGAGCAATTCTCGAAGTATTAGCGGATGCAGGTGGAATGGGAATCACATCTATTGAAATTAGAACTAAATTAGAGGCATCCAAGCAGTTGATGGGCTATCATCTACGTCAGTTGAATGAGCGTGAATTGATTGCCAAGGAAGGCAAAGGTCGTAAGGCAACTTGGCATTTATCAGATCATGGACAAGGACAGCTTACAGCAGTACGAGAATCTGCATTGGCATGAAGAATAGATTCGTTAAAGGTAAAATCATAGAACCAAGTTCCTTAATGTATAGGTGGGCATGGGATAATCATGACAAGAAGACCTGTGATGGTGTTGATGGTACTCGCTTCGATGTTGATGGCGGGCTGCCTTGGCTATTTTGAAAACCAAGAGGAAGAACAAAATTTTGATTGGATAACTCCAGAATTGCTATTGGGCAATCGTATGCGTTCATCCCCTGCGTTGAATCACTACGATGGTTGTGCAGAATTAGAGGAAGACTTGCGCAACTCCATGATTGAAGAGATGATGGTTGGGCTTGACCAAGCATCTTACTGGCATTGGAATTCATGGGGATTCCGAGGCGGTATGATGGTTGATGACATGGTCATGGAAATGGATGGCGATATGGCTATGCCTGAAACGACTGGTTCTGATAGTTCCAATTCAATGGACAGTTCATCCCCACCAAGCACTTCTGGTGCTGGGGACCGTGAAGGGCAGTATTCAGAGACAAATAATCAAGAAGAAGGCGTTGATGAAGCAGACTTCCTAAAGACAGATGGATATCATATTTACATGATTAACAATGGTCAGTTAGTAATATTGGGTGTTCCAGAGTTTGGCAACATCACCCTAGAATCAAACATGACTCTAGAAGGCTCACCTATGCAGATGCTTGTCAGTGGTGACCAACTGGTGATTATATCTTCAGTATCGTATTGGGATTTAGAAATTGATGATCCTGTCCGCATCGCTATGATGGTAGATAATTCTGAGGATGAGAGGGAGTACTCATACTATCGCTATAGTAACAAGGTGAAGTATTCAGTACTCAATATCACAAACCGTTCAGACCCTCAAATTGACCGTGAACTCTACATTGACGGCTCTTATCAGACCTCACGCCTAGTTGATGGTACTCTACGCGCAGTGACTCATTCATACGCACAACTACAGGGTTTGCAAACCTACCCTGATCTTCCCGAGAGCTATTGGGAAATCGATTACGATGACCCTGAGCGCCAGGATATTTGGAATGAAAGTGTGGATGAAGCAGTAGCCTACAATATTGGAGTTATTTCTGCTCTAACTTTGGCGGATTTCTCTCCTCGTATGCATGAGCGCATGGCAGATGGTACAGTTGCAGAACTCTCAACAGTAAGTGCAACCTGTGAAGAATTTTCAGCAGCAGCAGATTCAGTCGGACGCGGATTTACAACTATCATGACCATCGAATTATTTGGCGATATCATCGAGTATGAACTTGATCACGTGTCCTCATCTTGGGTTGAAGTATATGCTAGCCAAGATATGCTAATTCTAGCAGAGCCCGCAAATGATTGGTGGTGGTATTGGCGAAATGATGCCTTTGAAGAGGCAACTAACATCCATGCTTTCGACATTTCAGATGGTGGATTGACCACGTACATCGGCTCAGGCAGAGTAACTGGTACAGTCAATGACCAATTCTCACTTTCAGAGTACAACGGCACTATCCGTGTTGCAACAACACAGGATGTTTGGGGTCGTTGGTGGCTAGAAGATGGCGATAATTGGACAGGTCCAACTAACGATGTCTATGTCCTTGCGCCAGCCGAGTGCATGATTCCTGAGGGCTGTGATGACCAAACTCCAGAATTAATGCAGATAGGACACGTTGGTGGCATTGCTGAAGGCGAGACCATCTGGTCATGCCGCTTCATCGGTGAGAAGGGCTACCTTGTCACATTCAGAAACATGGACCCACTTTGGACAATTGACCTTTCAAACCCAACTAACCCTCAAGTCATTGGTGAGTTAGAGGTACCAGGTGTATCAACTTACATTCATCCACTTAGTGACGACCACCTCTTGACCATTGGAATAGCAGGTGGCGAAGATGGACTGGGATTAGACTGGGGCAACACCCAGATATCCTTGTTCGATGTCTCAAACTTTGCAGACCCAACATTGGCTTCTGCACTACAACTTGCACCAGTTGACCGCAACAGTCAGGATTGGTGGAGTTGGGCATGGTCCTACAGTGAGGCGACTTACGAGCACAAGGCATTCACTTACTGGGCACCTGCTGAACTACTAGCAATCCCTCTCTCAACCTACCGCTACACCTACGATGAAGTGACAATTGATGGGAGAAAATACTCCTACAGTGGTTACGAATATGTCTCTCAGTTAGTGCTTGTCAAGGTTGATCCAGAGAATAACACACTGATCAAGTATGGTACAATCGACCACTCCGACTTCTACAATGGTGATAGTGGGCTACGTGAGCACTATTATTCCGGTAGTCCAAATGTTAGGCGCTCAATTTTCATGGGTGATTACATCTATGCTTTCTCTGCTGAAGGTGTTACTGTGACCAATTACACTTCAATGAATCTTTCAGCATCCATTGACCTTCCAGAACAAATTAACATTCCTAATTACTGGGATGATGTCGTGTACGCTGAGAGCGATGATGTCCGTGAAGATAGTGATGATGGCGATGGTGATGGAGCCGGCTCAAGTAGTGGAAGTAGCGAAGAATCAGATCCTGATAGGGATTGAAATCAGAATTTGAGAGCAGTTC
>DASCSU010000004.1:0-29928 GCA_034399495.1 Candidatus Thalassarchaeaceae archaeon | reverse complement strand
AGGCAACCAGAGAGCATCATACTGAGTACAATTAGCAGGCTGAATAACACCCCTCGCCCTCTCGCCATGTAATGGCGAGGAGGGGCAGAGTTGATGACGGTTGCGAGCATTATTTACTCAATAATTAGATAAGAAAAGTTTGATTTAACCGATTAATACCAATATATCCTCAAGGAATTCATCAGCAGACCAATCCGAGCCAACCCATGCAACACGCTTCATTCCGTCTTTATCAAGAATGAAAGTAACTGTACTATGTCCTACATCATACATTTCCTCTGCAGTTTCTTCGTCTTCGCTTTGACCTTCTTCGGATACACAAGACAATTGGTCACCCCCATCTCGTTGATAGCCCTCATCACACATACAATGAGCTCCCGCTCCTTCCCCCATCACCCAACCATGACCATTACATTGTGCAGAAGTAGGTGTTGGTAAATTAGAGATGTTTGAATTATTAGCTGCCCATGCAAGATGATGATGATGGGAAAGGTCTACTGAATCAATACCCATTTGACTTTCTTCCCAAGCGGAAGAAGTTCCATTCCATGCATAAAGACCCCAATACCACGAATAGTCGGAAGGTGCTTCGAACCCTGAGATATTTTCCATGTAATGGCCATACTCTGATTCTGGCGCTGTAAAGGAGATATCATTCGTGTTGAATGACATCATCGTTAGATTCCAACCTGTTGCATTTTCTGGCAAATGTGAGCCATTGATTTGATATTCCGCCATGCTATTATCTGGCATCATGGTGATGAGTGAATGCATCATGGAACTACCCTCCACGTCATGACTATCATGACCCATATCCATTCCACCATTCACATGTTGATCTATCATGCTAGTGTTTACTGCGACCCCCCAACCATTCCATACTTCTTTGATCATATCATAATCTGTTGAAGTAAGGTGAGGCCAATCATATCCATTATTGGTTACATAGTCTGCTAGAACTTCTGGAGTATCTCTAAGTGGATCAATTGAAATTGATAGATAAACAACATCTTCACCATAAGAGTCCCCTAATTCCTCTTTGATGTATTTCATGTTAGATTCAATAACTGGACAAATATCAACACAATGGGTGTAAGTGAAGGCTACAACAATGACCTTGCCCTCATAATCTGAAAGTGACACATCGTCTCCATTTTGGTTGGTTAAAGTGAAGTCTGGCGCATCTACAGGTGGCTGATATTCCAATCCGTTAAAGGAAACCTCAACGTCATCTCCACTCCCAAAACAACCGGCAAATAGCAAAGCACTAGTCAGAACCAACACCACAACTCTACGCATGGTTGTAATCCCCGAAAACTATACTATAATATCATGTCTTGAATATGTGAACAGTGACACATACCTAATTTCAAGCCATGCACTTTCAAGAACGATGAGCGGGTCGGGACACTTGCTGCGGACGTCGCATAGCCTGGTATCGCGCCGGATTTGAAATCCGGTGACCTCGTGTCGCGGGAGTTCGAATCTCTCCGTCCGCGTCAACAATCGCTTTTCAAGTAGCCATTAGGCTATCTTGTTTTGTTGTGCACTCTAATTTTCAGATTAGAATCGACACCATGCAGGCAGAGAATCTGGTGCACCCGGTGTAGTGATTGCAATGAATACAATCATTATGATAATGAAGAAAGCAGGGAATAACGCCGTAAGTGTTAGAATATTGCTATCTGGCTCCATTCGAAGGTGCATAAAGACAAAAGCAATCCCGAGGAATTTTACTGCCCCAATTGATACAAGAACTAGAATAACCATTTCTGGCCCAATTGTTCCTTTAACTGATGCAGCAACAGCTCCAACTTCAATTGCTGTTAATATCATCAGCATTGCAAAATTCATATTGTACGCGTCTTTTCCTAGAATTTTATGACTCATTTTCATTCCTCCCTAATACAGATAAAATGCTGGGAACACCAACACCCAAACCAAATCAACAAAGTGCCAATAAAGACCGAAGTATTCGATAGACACCGCGTTATCTGGATCATAAGTGCCCTTATGGGCTTTGTAAGTCATGTAGGAAAGCCCAATCATTCCAGCAAATACGTGAGCCCCGTGTGTACCAGTTATCACGAAAAATGTCGATGCTGATAGACGTAAATTCACATCAATGTGTTCTCCGCCATGCCCTGCTCCCGCAAAGGAATACAACTCATTGTGAATAGTGAATCCATCACTCATCAAACTAGGAGCATGGAATGGGCCTATGTTGAAGCCAACAAACCATTCAATCATCTTAAACATCAGGAAAAGAGTTGCTAGTGCTAGAGTAGATGCAAGATAATTTCGTACCTTTCTTGATCTTTCAGTTGCCTCTAAATCTGTACGCTTTGCAGTCCTCAAGGCCAACACAATAGTGAATGAAGAGATAATCAAAGCAAATGTATTGATTGCTCCAGGGACAAGAGTATCAGGGAATAAAACCAATGTCCATGATTCTGAATGAGTGCCCGCGATGAAATAAGATGCAGGAACCCAACAAACATCACCGGGTGAAAACGGTAATCCATTGGAATAGGTTGCGTGGTTGTCTAGTATCACTTGACAAGATTCTGTCCCCATGCGATAGCGGATGTATGTAGAAAACAGACTAGAGAAAATCATCATTTCAGACATTAGGAATACCCACATTCCAACTTTACGAATATCGATATTCTGGAATGGTGCTCCTGCAGATTTGGGTTCGAAATGACCATCAAAAGATAGATCTTGGCGCCACCAAATCATTAATCCTGAACAAATTATAGCAAAGCCAACTAATACCATTGGCAAGTAATTACCATTGAAAACAGTGTTATTCAAGTCATCATTCATTACAAAAGTAGAAGCAAAAGAGAATAGGAATATAGTGACTCCAAATGACATGATAATTGGCGCCCAACTATTGTGTGGTGCACCATGTTCCCAATCATGTGGCCCCCATGCACTTCCGTGATGGTCATCATGATGGTCATCATCATGAATTATTGGAGAAGGGGTTTTTTTCCTCACAGTATATTCTTTCATCTTCTCCTCAATAATTTCTGCAATTCGCTCTTCTGTTATATCAACATCAGCGCTCATTCAACCACCTCCTCATTTGAATCATTTGGGACCATTAATCTAATCAACCAATTTTCTTTCTTAGGTGCTGAAGTTTCATTCACATCAAACAATACTGGAAGTTCATCAAATGATGGTGTAGGAGGGGGTGACGTAACTAGCCACTCAAAGGACCAACCACCCCATGGGTCAGCAGGTGCCTTTTTGCCCTTCACAAGTGTAAGTATCATGTTCACTACCATAATCAATGTTGAAAGTCCAAAGATAAATGCATTAATTGTGATGAACATATTCCAACCTGCTGTCTCTGCAGGTAATGTTCCAATAACATCACTGTATTCGTTAGTTTGTAGGAAATAAGTATGATGTCTTCGAGTCATACCAAGAAGACCTAATTTATGCATGGGCCAAAACAATCCATTGTAAGAAACGAAAGCTATTAAGAAATGCAACATTCCTAATTTTTCATTCATCATCTTTCCACACATTTTAGGGAACCAATAGTAAATTGCTGAAAATAATCCAAATACAACACCTCCAACTAGTACATAGTGGAAATGCGCAACTACAAAGTAAGTTTCATGCAAATGTGTATTCATAGCGATGATGGGGAAAAACATTCCTGAAATTCCACCTAATGTGAAAGTAACCAAGAATCCCAATGACCATAGTGTGTGTGTTCGATAAACTAAGGAACCACCATGCATGGTTTTCAACCAATTGAAAATCTTAATTCCAGTCGGAACGGCAACAACCATTGTTGTCAACATCATTACGAATCGTAGCCAAGGAGCCATTCCACTAGTTAGCATGTGATGCCCATACACGATGAAGGAAACAAACCCAATTCCTGCCATGGCATAAACCATTGATTTGTATCCAAAAATTGAACGGCGTGAACTGGTTGCTAGAACCTCAGAAACAATACCAAATGCAGGGATTATTACAACGTATACTTCAGGGTGTCCGAAATACCAAAACAGATGAGACCAAAGAATAGGATCTCCGCCTGCTGATGTATTGAAGAATGCTGTTGCAATTGTTCTATCTAAGAAGGCTTCAAGCAAACCAACACCAAATGCAGGGATTGAAAGGAATAAGCACATTACTGAAACCAATATCGACCATGAAAATAATGGCATTTGCATCCAACCCATACTAGGGGTTCGCATAGTGCAAATTGTAGTAATGAAATTAATACCAGCAAGTGTTGAAGATGCTACGAGCATAATTTGGCCGCCTAGCCAAAACGTTGTTCCCGGATGGGAAGAAACCCAAGACGTGAGTGGTTGATATCCAGTCCATCCAACATCGGCCCCTGTGCTAGAAAACACACCGCACATTATCAAAATAGAACCAGCGGGGTTAAGCCAAAATGCCATTGCATTGATTCGAGGGAATGCCAAATCTCTTGCTCCGATTTGGAGAGGGACAATCCAATTAGCAAACCCATTTATTAACGGCATGGCTGCCAAGAAAATCATCACAGTACCGTGTAATGTGAAGAATTGATTGTATTGATCCTTAGTTAAGAAATCATTGCCAGGTACAGCAAGTTGGATTCGAATCAAAAGGACAATCACGCCACCAACTACGAAGTAAAAGAGCCCCGCCACAAAGTAGAGAGTTCCGACTTTCTTGTGATCTGTACTAGTAAGCCATTCAGCAATCCATGGTACAAATGCAGCCCAACTAAATGAGTCAGGGCTCATGCGATAGAATACATAAATTACAGAAACTAATAACAACAATACTACAAGCAGAATTGCTGAGAACAGAACTGTAATTCCATCTGCACTTGATGAAGTAACTTCCCCACCCCCGCCTGCTGCATCCATGGTAAATGTTGACTGAGCCCAATGGTCATCACCACTAAAAGTTCCATCACCATTAACAGAATTGACAGTTAATTGGAAACTTGCATCACCACTGCTAGGGGCGGTCCATTCAACAGTCCAATTCATTTGGTCATTACCTGATTCAGTATGGGTTAGTTGTCCTGCCATCAACTTTGTAGCACCATCTAGTGTTGTTAATTCACCATTACTAGCTACAAGATTGAATCCACCAGTATTTACCCTAGTTGGGTTATCTTCGGCACCAGGGCCTCCAGTAAAACCAAAAGAAAGAGTATAAGTTTCACCTGCCACATACTCTGATGGCAATGCACTTCCATTACCTAATGTCATAAATGGTGACACGTCATTGCTCGCAGTTCCACTGTGACAAGTACATCCACTGTCAACATTAGCAACCCCAACAGGATATGCTTGAAGACTCGGAGCTAACAACAATGCTGCAATTAGTAGGGCGGCGATGCCAAATATTTTTGTATTTATTTTCATCATAATCACCTTACTCGTGTACCTCAAGAATTGCAGTCATGTAAGCGTGGTCATTTCCACAATACTCTGCACAGTCTATGAAAAATTCACCAGTGATGTCAGGGGTCAACCAAATTGAAGTGTACAATCCAGGGACTGCATCTTCCTTTGCACCCCATTGTACAAAGTAAGGTGAGTGTGTTACATCTGTAGATGTGAGATTGAATCTATACACAATATCCTTTTTCACACTCAACACTGTTAATCCTGTTTCATCATCAACACCAACATCACATAGGTCAGCAGCCAAGTTGCCACAATCGAAATTCCAGAACCACTGTGAACCAGTAATTCCAACTTCATAGTAATCTACACCTTCAACACCCACAGCACTGGGATCTTCCCAAACATCAGATACGGGCCCAAGAGAAATGTAGGTGAGATATAAAATTAGTATGGTAGGAAGAATTACCCATGTGATTTCTAATTGGGTATTATGGTAACTTTTAGGAAATTCTCCAACAGTAATACCGTCAACATTAGGTGTTTCGCCTTCTTTAGAGCGATAGAAAAATGAATGGTGTATTAACCAAGTGAAGACGATGATTCCAACTACAATGGACCATCCAAAAAATATGTCAAATAATTCGTTATATGCCTCACCACCAACCGCCATGGCTATCCCTCTAGTTTAGCCGTAATGCAGACCGTAGTTAAGCGTTCTCCGAACCGAACATACGCGGCAACGATACAAAAACTAAACAACACACCCTTACATGTTAGGGACAGGCCAAGAAGCCTCAAATGTAAATCACAATCTGTTTCAATAAATTGAAGTATTTTTCTCTTTTTTTTTTAATTGAAAGGGGGGAATCTCGCCAAAGGTTGAATTGTAATGGCGGTGTGCCTCCGGTTGATGGACGTCAGAGCGTTAGTAGTTGAGGACAATCAAGTCAATGTCCGACTATTGCTTGCTATGTTGAAAGGCAAGAACATCACTGATATTCAAGTTGCTGAAGATGCGAACCAAGCATTCGAAGCTTTGCAGACTGGGGCGTTTGATCTAATTTTCATGGATATTCAACTTCCATGGACTGATGGTTTGCAATTGACTACGGCAATACGTGATCATCCATTAGTTCGTGATAGCAGAATAATAGCAGTGACAGCATTTTCAACTCCAGAAGATAGACGTAAGGCGAATGCGGCGGGTTGTGACGCTTTTGTTCCCAAGCCAGTACGGCGTGAGGAATTGTATCGAGTAATCGATGAACAATTAGAAGCCCGCAATGGTTGATTTGGTCAATATCTTCCACCTCTCTTTACTTTTCGACCGCTTTGCTTTCATGCAATAGGTTGTAGGCAGTTATCGGAAGTGTAGGTATGGTTGGCTTGGATGGCGTGATTACAACACTATCTAATGAAGAGGTCGCAATTGCCATTGAATTGCAACCCGGCGCTCAAAAGCAAGAAATTATTGGAATTAATAAGTGGCGAAAGCGATTACAAGTTAGAGTAAAATCCGCACCAATAAAAGGTGCTGCTAATGCAGAACTAATTGATTACATTTCTACCCTACTAAAATTACCGAAGGATTCTGTAAATATTGATTATGGCTCTAAAAATAGAAGAAAGAGAATTCTATTATCTGGCATTACTCAAGAAGAGGTTAGTAATATTCTCAATACAATCATGGGGAATTAATATGGCATCAGGGAATGATTGGAAACGTCGCCGTGATTCTGTAGGGGGTGACTCCACTAGGGAAGCACGCTTTGAGATTGCAGGGAAGGCTTTGGCTGAGGCTAGAATCAGAAACCTGCCTTTGGATAAAGGTGGTTTTGCATGTCCAATTGTTATTGAAGGAAATAAGGATGTGATAGCACTAAGAAAATTAGGTTTTTCAGGACCTATCGAGAAATTTAATCGAGGGTGGGATAGAAGTCGTTTAGTTGCTTATTTATTTGAAACATATGGATGTAATAACCCCTTAGATGGCGGCCCTGCCCTTATTTTATTGATGGATTGGGACCGTACCGGTGGTCGCATCCAGAATGAAATGAGTGTTCGTTTACAGGCGATGGATATGTCCATTGATGAAACAACCAGAATGGAATTAGTTAGAGCAATGAAACTTGAAGGGAAAACAGTAGAATCGCTAGCACCATTTGCTCGTGAACTAAAAAGCATGATGCGTTTCCACCATCCTGAATCATGGGATGATGAAGAATAAATCACTCCAACTGAATTATGATTCTTGCACTCAGTTCTGCTTGTAGGCTTTCTCTAATTTTCTCTAGATGGAGTATCCTTTCATCAAGTTCTCTTCTTAACTTTTCAATCAAGCCATTTTTCATTCTTGCCCAGCGATGATCAACTGCTCGACCACCATGCTGCTCCCTCAATGCCGCAGATCTCAATTGCTCACGTTCTCTTTCGATTCGTTCCATCCACGAACGCTGAACATTATGGCGCAATTCATCAAGTAGAGGGGCAAGCCTTGCTTTTTCATCTTCCAATAACCAACCATGCATTCTATCTAGGGATTGTTCAATATCATCTTCTTCTTTGACCTCGAAAATTGTTTTCTCAATGCAGTCAATTGTTTTCCATGGATGCAATGGTTGTTCAGGAATTGGGTAGCCTTCAGCATCAAGAAGTAGCCAGCGTCTAACGGCGTGCCTAGATAATCCAGCGACAGCCCAATCAAGACAGACTAGTGTAGAACCTTCAGAACTCCAATCATCAGGTTTCTTTGCTTTGAGTTGAATTACAGGAGCAATCCCCGCATTTCTCCACCCAGGTAGGGCCGCCTCTAAATCAGGTTCACCACTGATTGATTCACGTAACCATTGGATGATTGGGTGCCACGGTGCTAGATAGACAAAATTACTCTTTTCCCGAGCTTCATCACGGGTGATTGTGAATGGTATAATGTGAGGTGGGGCAGATTGTGCTAACCTTTCGATACGTTGTTTCCAACCGGTAGTTAGTGAATCGGGTCGACTTTTATCTGCACATCTTGAAGCCAATTCCTTCACTACCTCATCGCTGAGGATTAATTGCCAAAATCCACCCGCATGATGTAACCTAGATATGCTATCTTTTAATTGTAAACGCGCACTAACCCATTCTACAAGTTCATCAGGAGAAATGCCCAGTTCCATGTTGATTGCATCGTTTCTCAGTTTTCTGATTCCAGGATCATTACCCAGCCATTCTCTTTCTTCATTGGCCCGCTCTTCTAACCATCTTTCACGCTGATTCAGAAGGCTGTCAAGGTTTTCATCTGCATTATTAGCAGCTAATTCCCTAGCATCTACAAGGCTATACCCACTATCGCCTAGCCTTCTTGAACGTGGTGAATGTAGTTCATTTTGTGCTACCATTTTCATGGCTTTCCCTAGTAATGGATCTAACATCCCTATTGAATCTTCAAAGAGACGAATCCTATGGAAAAGACGACCTAAGATTGCTGCATCGATTGTCCCTTCAACAGCAATGTTGAGTATAGTGATAACTTCTGCTTCTTGACCAAATCTATCCAATCGCCCAATTCTCTGCTCGATTCGCATTGGATTCCATGGCAAATCATAGTTTACTAAACGATGGCAGTGTTGTTGGTCCAACCCTTCACTACCTACTTCACTTGATAATAGAACATCAATTTCCCCATCAGCGAATTTATTGCGTAATACTTCTCTTTCAGCCATTGGCGTAAGGCCACTCAGCACTTGACAATTCACACCTTCTTCACATAGGCGTTCGTTGAGGTAACTCAACGTACCTCGGAAGTGACTGAATAGCAGCACTCCACCATCATCATCATTTTCTAATGAGTCCAGAATCCATCTCTTCAAGGCTTCATATTTTGAGTCAAAGCCACCTAGTTCTTCAGCGGCAATAACTAGTTCATCTAGATCACCAAATCTACCGAGAATTCTATGCTCTGCCTCATCAATTGTAATATCAGTTGCTTCGTCTTCGCCCTCTGTGTCAAAATTAAATGCATTTCGAGCAGCATCTCTTAGTTGTGTACGGACATGATTTGCAAACGCAGGCAGACAACTACTAGCCATTCTTTCAGGAACCACCAATGCCCAATCAAAACGGTCAGAATCAGGATGCCGCAGTTGCATTAAATGCCATGTCCACCTTCTTGCTGCTTCATACAATCTCCATTCAGCCTCAGTTAATTGTACATCTAATGTGATTGCATCGCGGCGTGCTAAATCTAGTTCAAGATCACGTTTTCTTGTCCGCACAATCAATTCATTTAGTGGCCGTAATTGCCGTAGTAAATCTGCCAACAATCTTCTCTGCTTATCCAATGATTCTCCTGTCCAACCAAGTGGGTCTTGACATAGCTCTATTGCGGCCCGCAATCTTGGGTCTGCAGTAAAACCAGGCGTCAATTCCAACATATCCAATGCTTTAACCGCCGCTGCTAAATCAGGTATGGTCTGTGACACTGCATCCAATGATGTATTGAGTAAACGCATTGGTCTCATGGTATTCTGAAAAGACATGAAATCGGGCCACCTATCAGGTGCTAGAAGGGAGAGTTGCACCCATAATTCCTCATTTGAAAGATTGACTGGAGTTGCTGTGAGGAACAGAGTGCGTTTGCTATGAAGTGTCAGAAGTTGAACCGCATCATGTAGGCGACTGCGCGGGTTTCGGCAGTGGTGTGCCTCATCAACAATAGTTAGGAGCATTTCAGGAACTCCCTCCTCCATCAACTCACGCAACAATGTTGGTTGCCTTAGAATTCCATGGCTAGTGACTACAACTATTGATTCACCTTGCCTAATCCTTTCAAACGCCTCACGCAGTTTTGCACCAGTATTAGCTTCAAAACCTTCAAGGTCACATCTATGAAACATCTCTTGAATCCATTTCAGTCGTAAGCCGCCCGGACAGGCTATTATCACACCCCCAACTTCTCCAATAGAATGTAAACGACGTAGAACATGAAGTGCTGAGACAGTTTTGCCCAATCCAACTTCATCTGCAATCAAAAGGCCATTCCAATGACTAGATGCAAGCCGAGACGCTGGTAAATGTTGGTGAGGTTGGTCTTGCCAGCGCCCGAAATGTAGCAAGGGGCAGTAATCAGTAGGTGGATAACGTATGTCTAGATCATAACGCAACAGATTCCATTCATCTTGGTCAAGAACCACCCCGCTAACGCCCGCTTCATTACTCTCCAAGTCGCTCAACAGGGAACTACCGCAAATTGACCGTACTTGAATATACGCGAATCCAGAGGCTATATTTGCAAAAAATCAAACTATTCGGGTGGAAGCGTTACACTAATTTCCTTGACAGTATTGAGTACTACATGTGTAGTTGAGCGAGCCACACCATCAGTGGAGAGAACTGTCTTAGTAAAATCATCCAAGTCATCTCTATCTCTAACTCGTGCAAATACCAAACTATCCATTTCACCAGTCACATCATAGACTGCAAAAACGCGGGGATCCGATGCTATGAGTTCTTGAACTTCTAGCAATTCTCCTTTCATTATTTGAAGACCCACAACCACCGTCATCTCCCAGCCAATTTTATCTGCGTCAAGATTGGCGGTATATCCTGTAATGACTCCGCTGTCCTCTAATTTACCAAGTCGATTAGAAACCGTGCCAAGGGCGACGCCAACTTGTTCTGCAAGTGACCTCATTGATAGCCGTCCATCTACTTGCAATGCTGAAATTAATTTTCTGTCTACCTCATCTAGCTCCATTTTACCACTCCCGGAGTCGGCTCGGATTACAGGCGGCATTTGAACGTTATCGTGGAAAATGGCGATATTATTGTTCAGATGAACAGTTATTCACATGTTATCATTATATGAGTTACATTCGTTCATTTTTCAACTAACTGGTAAAATTAAGTCAAGAACCCAACCACCCAGTTCTTCAACCTCTACTTTCCAATGTGTAGGAGCCTCTGTTGTTGCATCCTCAGAGCACCTTAACTTGACAGTGAAATTTCTACTAGTTCCTGCTACAACTAACTGCTGTTTGGGGACCTTTCCTAATTTCCAAGGCTCATCAGCATACGCCCCCATTAATGTCACATCTCGTTTGCCAGCAGTAATTACAACCTCTGCATACCAACCCTTCTTATCTTGAAGTAAAGTTCCCCTCAATCTTGGTAGCCCTACCTCTCTTTGTTGATCTTGACGAATGATGATTATTAATCCAACAATTACTGCAATAGCAATTAGAATAGTAGGTAACATTCCAGCGGTATCTGGAATGCTGCTAGGTGTTTGCAACTGTACAGAATCAACCCCATATATCGAGTTATTAAGGTCGTCAACGAAGAGAATTACTACTTCTAATCTCCACAAATCTTCTGCTGAGAATGGTATGCCATCCTCTTGCAGACGTTCCGTACTTATTTCCTGACTCCAATTAGTGACATTTCCTTCATCATGATAGAAAGATGAAGTCCACCCGTAATGTTTCACTAGGTCGTGAACAACCCCTTCCCCTAGAGGGGAGTGGTCAACTGTGATGAACCATCTGAGATTGAGTGATTCCTCAAGGTCTTCCAATGGTACAATCTGAGCAGATAGATACAATCCTGGAATAATATCTTCACCACCTTCTTGTACATCTGTGGATTCAGATGGAAAATGTGCGTCTACTTCCAAAGTAACTTCAACTAATTGAAACAACTCACTTGCATTATTGGAAGCAACCTCGCCATTAACCCATGATGAACACCTTTCAGCTCCAAGTGCTGTTGCTCTTTGTTGCCCTGCAAGTGTACTTCCATCACCATAAGCCCAGTTTAGCCGTACATCGTTTTTCGAAGCGTCATCAAGATTACATTCTGTTTCGTCAATAAATGATTCCAATACTGCGGTGGTAATATTTTGAGAGTTACCCCCTTCAACAATTCCAAGAGAGATTGGTGCCATCATAAATAATAGTAAAGCCATCACAAAAGAAAGAACCTTCACGATATCACCTCCAACCCTAAGGAGTGAGAGAGCAGAAGGCGTTCGGCATCGGGTATCATCAATGTCAACTTACCACCCAGCCATGCAGGTAGCCACCATGTAACCTCTTCTTTAGTGAAGCGTAGTACTACCCCACCCAATCTTTCATTTTCAAGAGTGGGAATTGATTGAATCACCTCTTCAACACTTTGGCCCCCTTTAGTAAGAATTGTAGTCAACAGTTCTTGGCCTATTTCATGAACATGCACCTGACATTTTGGGGCTGTGAGGTGTATTCCTTTTGAGGTGGGCCTCTGCAATATGCCCTTGCGCAATTCCCAAGTTGGAAGTCCTGCTTGTATGATTTGAAATGGATGCCAATGCCCTCCGGGTAATTTTTTCCCTCGCCTCAACATTCTTTCACCAAGCCAGAACCAATCATGAATTTCATATGATATGGTGTAGATTTTACTACCACGGACGAACATTTTTTCAGGTTCCACACCCCAATCATTTGAAATGGTCTGAAGTAGTTCTGAAGATGCTGGAATCTGTTGGTTTCTATTGGGTTGAGGTGGTTCTCGCAGGGGCTTTTCAGCCATTTCCGAATCATTCAGTAATGCTTCAGCAACCTCACTATCACCTATGTGCTTGAAAGCCGCAACAAAGAATCCTCCAGAATCATTTTCATCATTCCAAATCCGTTTGCATTTTGTCAATTCTGCCAACATGTCACTATCAAAAGATTGAGCAGCATTTCTTTCCATCCCATTCCATTCTGTCATTCCCGGCCTCGTAACCAGCCCCGGGCAATAATCAGTAATACCAGTTTCATCAAGAATAAGAAAATCACAGGTGTGGAGTATTTCAGCAACTACAGCCTCGTTTTCTATGGGGTCAAGTGAACATGTTGAATAGACAATTCTTCCATTTGGAGCAAGCAACATTGCTGCTTTATTGAGTAGTTCAATCTGTAAAGTTTGAAGCCCTCTTCCTGCTTGCTCAGTCCATCTATCCCAAAGCTCAGGGTTTTTCCTCGTAGTCCCATTACCTGAACAGGGTGCATCAACTAATATTCTATCAAATCCTGGATTTGGGCAACGTGGTAGATGCCTACCATCATGGCGAGCAACAATCATAGAAGTCACACCAACTCTCTTAGAGTTAGAAACCAAAAGATTGGCACGCCCCGGATTAGATTCATTGGCAACAACAACCCCCTCGTCTGAAATTGCTTCACATAGTTGTGTAGCTTTACTACCAGGCGCAGCGCACATGTCTAGAATATGATCTCCGGGCCTGCATTCAAGCAATTTAACCGGAATCATGGACACCGCCTCTTGACGTGTGATTCTACCGCTATCATGCAAAGCGCGGATTAGAAGTTTTGATTCCAAATCCTCACACTTTCCTCTTACCCAAGGCATCTGCCATCCTTCACCTCCACCCCCATTAGGAAGCCAAGGAATAGGTACACCCCCTAAGGAGCGGAGAATATTTTCTGTCCACTTAATATCAATTCTTAGTGGATTAACTCTCAATGTTTCCGGCAAACGTGGTTGTGCCATTTCGAGCCAATTGGTAGCATCATCACGCCAAGTTTGTACCGATTTCCACAGTTCACTATCGGGTGCTGAAGGCCAATTCGCTTTGCTCATATACACACCCCCCTGAAATCCACAAGTGGCCCTGCTCGGCTACATCTCTCAAGGATTGTGTATGCGCTAACCACATGAGTAACCTCTCTTTCCGGCCATTATGGCAGTGGGTGGTGGCGATGCATTCAGTCTTTCAGCGACTCTGTTGACCATCATTCTACTTTGGTCATTAATGCAATGGACTGCACCTTGGTGGCTTCGTGAAATATCTCGCAGACAATCAGCAGATTTGGAAAAACTCCGCCATCTCGATCGCCTGCTCACCTTGCTTCCACTGATTTTACTTGGGATTGTAATGATTGATTTGACTTGGTCTCATTACACCCTGAACCTTACTCACGCCCATGTAGCAAATTTTGGAGGTGAGGACTTCTCTATTTGGCAACGTGTTCAAGCAAGCCTCTTCTCTGAAGGCGCCCCTTGGTTAGCAATTCCTCTCTTCTTTTCTATAAGTTCAATTATCTGTGAAAATTGGTTCGGTTTCGATACATCCCTTTTTGATGATGAGATTAAGGCTAATCAAAGAATAACAACACTTCGTTTGCATGGGTTACTTTGGCCATTCATGCTTCTAGCATTCATGTCATCTAATTCCTTTGCAGTTTATTCTGAACCACTACCAATAGGAGAAGCAACCCTTCTTTCACCTGGTAATTCCATTTTACTGGTACTTTCTGGCTCATCATTAGGTGTTTGGATTCACCTCACTTCTAGATTAGCACAGAAAAATATTGACTTATTGGAACAAATCAATCAGGTAGTATTAGCAGGCATACTTACCCTTGTTCCTTTACTTGTTTTCCAAGGGGTTCTACCAACATCTGGGGAATGGTTACTGTTTTCTGAATCATTAGCACTAGGAAATGAAACAACTCTAGCAATATGTGCCTCTTTTGCAGTGCTCCTACTTGGTTGGCCATTTTTCGTTTACCTCCTCATTAGAGTGCATGCAACTAGGGGGCAAGCACGGGAAAGGCGGTGGCTAGGATTGTTGTACATTTATTGCCACACTTTTCTCTTCACTATGATTTCAGGAATAATAATTCTAGAACCACTTCCTAGCGTTGCCAGTTTGTCATCCGCCATTTGGTTATCTCTAACTCTAATGCTTCCAATTGCAGTGGCAGGTTTACTCGGCTCATTATTGCCAATGGCGGGACTTGATTCAAGGCCACGACCAGAAGCATGGGGGTTCTTCTTGGGCATAACATTAGCAATTCCTTTCTTTACTATCAGGGATCCATTAACTGCTGTGCTTGTACCAGGCCTTTTTGTTTCAATGACAACATTACCCATATTTGCTACCCATTTGGAAAAGAGAGCGAATCTTTCTATTCAACGTCGGGGATTTGAATCAGTATCACTTCTAATCCTAAGTGCCTTTGGTTTGTATGGATTCCATCTTGCTATGGGTGGATTATACCTCGGCTTTGTCGCAGGCGTGGTTGCTATGGTTGTAACTCCAACCGCTGCCTTAGCCTTAGCCAAACCAATAAGAAAAATTAATGATTTTGGTGAAGAAGAATAAGGTCGTGAAATCCACATTTTCTTGTGATTGCCACCTGCAACGGTTATAGCACCGACAGTGCGCCTGCATCTCAGTTGCCTGCTTTTGGGAGGTAACTAGATGGGATGCGAAATGAAAGATGAGAGCAAGCCTGCTGTAAAGCGGCAGAAGAGATTGAGCACGTTAGCGAAAGCGAATAGAGAGGCATTCAAGGCCGCTAGGTCAAGGGCAGAAAAAACTACTCAGAACCTTGAGGAAACTAGAGATCTTAGAAACCGCTTCAAAGAAATTCATGAGCGGGCAGTTGATAGTCAAGTTGAGCAGGGTCCTTTGGTTCCTGTTGAGGCACAATTAGAGGTTGAAGAAGATTCTTGGGTCTATCAAACAGTAGATGAAGAGACTTTGAAAGAACTAGGCCATAGAGTAGTTCTACAAACGAGTGCTGGGGCGCGCAAGGTTCTATTTGAGACGAAAAATCTCAATGAAGCTATGGATTGTGCTGCGCGAATTGTAGAATTTAGTGATGGTTGTGTATTGGTAGAAACCATTGATCCTTGAATTAATATCTCATTCGTCGCGTTCATATAGGCGAGGCAGGTCGGGCGTTTTGTATGGCAGTCAAGAAAGACAAGAAGTCCAAGGGACCGAATATCCAGCAAGCCGCTGGTTTAATTCGGTACTTCGATGAAGAGTCTGACGAAGCTTGGCAAATTAGCAAAGGCATGATTTACACTGTCTGCATTGTATTCTCGGTGGTTGTCTATATCGCTAACCAACCTACACAATGGGATAACACTTGGATGTGGATGTGGGACAACCTCTTTGGTTAGATTATCACTCTGATTCAGTGAGATCAACAAATGGAACATCATCCGTTGGTTCATCATCCAATCCATCTAGCAAATCATCTGCAGTAACATCTGCAGTTGAAGTTCCAACTTCAATAGGTGTGATGCGCTCCACCTCTTCAGGTAACTCTTCGAGAACCAGTATCTTTTCCTCAAGCATTTCTTCTTCTATCTCAAGAGCAGATTCCAGCAACAAGTCATCCGCTTCTTGGAATGGAGTTCTAGTAACTTCAGTAGTAGGGTCTGCCTCAATCAAAGCCGCTTCTGCTCTTGCCAAGGCTCTTTCAAATCCAGCAGCGTTCTTATCGTGTAGAGCATTTCTTGCTATTTCTATCTGTTTTTTTGCTTCATCAACAGAATCTTTGGCTGCACTTAAATCCCAATTCTTAAATTCATTTTCAGAAAACTCATCGAACTTGCTCTCAAGTTCCCCTACAAGCTGAACATATTTGTGGGCTTCTTCATCCATCTGTTCATGAGCATATTTGACAAGCCCCTTCCAAGCATCAAGGTGCTGGCTACCCGATGCTTTTGTGGCTCTCCGCCACATGATTCCAACAAATGGTTCCCATGGATTTCTACCCAGAGATGCTACTAAGTCAAAGATAAATCGGGCTCTTCTTTCAAGGGGGCCATCAATTATCAACTCATTTAGGAAACAGGAATCGAATAATCCAAATCCCCAGTATGAACGGCTTTTCACTTCGACACGCATAGTCGAATCTTTCACAACCATTGTCCACTTCTGTTGGTCAAATCCGGGTGGCTGCGTAAATATTGGAGGTTCATGAGCCCCAAAACAACGTAGCAGTGCATCAGAAATATCACCTAAGAAAACCGTAGATGCGCTGTCTGGCCAATTCATATGACGAAGTCGATTATCGGAATCGATTTTCATCTCGGGTTTTCCGCGTTTAACCTGACACCAAAGGTGACTACGTGTTGCATCAACGCCAACCACTCCTTGCCCCCCCATTAGGTCCCCTCAAATCATCCGGATTACTACTCAAGCATCATTGTTACTTCATTATGATAGGCTTAATGCTGAAAAAAATACTTCCACTTTCATTAGGTTTAGGATAGTTTTGAATCGTAAGGCTGAATAAAAGACACGCCCCCTAGCGTGTCATGGCGAAGAAGTCGGGACCGGCCAAGAAGAAGTCAGCAGCCGCTAAAAAAGCGGCAGCGACACGTAAGAAGAATGCTGCTGCAAAAGCAAAAGCGGCTGCAGAGGCAGAAGCGGCTGCGAAGAAAAAACTCGCCGCGGCAAAAAGAGCCGCTACAATTGCTGCTAAAAAAGAAGCATCTGCAGAAGCTGAGAAAGCAGCGAAGAAAAAAGCATCAGCAAAGAAAGCAGCCGCAACTCGTGCGGCTAAGAAGAAAGCAGCCGAAGCAGCAGCAGCAGCAAAAGCAGCAGCGGCAGAAGAGAAAGCAGCCAGAGATGCTAAGAGACGCCCCGGATTGGTTCTAGCTACTGAACAAAAAGATTCAAATTTGTCTGACAAGTTAAGATCTTGTTCTGAACATGCAACAGGTGCCACTCACATAGAAGCAAAGTCTGACAAATCCAAACTTATGAAAAAGGCAGTAAAGCAAAGCCGTGGTGCAAAAAGTACCGCCGATAAACGCAAGAAGGCATTCCACAAGCGTTGGATTGAAGGTGCAAGTCCATCTACTGTTGAAGAGTATGCTTGGGCAAGAGAATTTCTTAATTCATAAGCAACATCTTCATTGACTACCTGCTGTGGTTGACAAGTTGTGCCGAGACGCAAGTATGGTCGCTTGCGAAAGACTGTTGAATTACCTCATCATGACAACTGCTCTAGGTGTCGTTCTGGCAAATTTTGCCCTGTTGCCGGACACTCAGGTAATGAAGTCAGACCTGAAAAAGAATGGAAAGGGCCTGGAAAAATGACACGCAGGGAAGCAAAGAAGAACAAGTGAGTGAACAAATATTATTCATCAATGTCGCCGAAAATATCGGTTTCTTGTGCTCTTCGGTAAACCTCTCTCAAGGTCTGATCTGTTATGTCAAGATAGATTCGAGTTGTACTGATGTCAGCATGCCCCAACAATCTTTGAATGCTCACAATATCAGCCCCTCTCTCAAGTAAACCAGTAGCAAAATTATGTCTCAATGTGTGAGGTGAAAGTCTGCTCCTTGGGATTTCGGCTTCATCAGCAAGTTTGTCCATCATCTTCTGCACATTTCTTTGTGTTAATCTATGACCACGTGAATTGATGAAAAGTGCCTCCTTGTCATCAGTTTTTCTTGATTTCTTGTGGAGAAGCCATTTCTCAATCACTTCCTTGCTTCGGTTAGTGTAGAGAACTTTCCTGTCTTTGTTACCTTTGCCAGACCATACTGTAGCAGAAAAATCATTCAAATCAATATCACAAATATCTAGCGCACATAACTCACTCACACGTAGACCTGTTTCAAGAAACACAATCACTACCACTTCAGCAAGTGGATTTTCTGATTGCCTACAAATTTTGAGTAAAGTTCCTAATTCCTGATTAGTTAATGTTCTAGGGAGTCGCTTGCTTTTCTGTGGCCTTACAACCCATTCTGGAATCGAGTGCCCAATCCATTTGAGAAAGTGTGAGATTGCTGCTAATCTAGCATTTACAGTGGCCGGCTTCAAATGGGAAATTGATTGTAACAAGGCATCAAGTCTGCCATTATTTGGATCAAGAAACCCTACGCCTTCAATCATTGTCATTTCTTCTGCATCTAAATTGCTCATCTTATCTTCTAAAGGTAGTTGCGATGTTAGAAGTTTTCGTGCAGCTATGTAATAGGATCTAGCTGTGTGCTCACTCTTCTTTTCAGATTTCAATTGCTGTTGATAACAAGCAAGTAATGGTAAATCCTTGAGTCTAGAAAGCCTAGCTGGTAAAGTGAAACCGTGACCAATAATTTCGTCACTGAAACGCTCTAGATACTGGCGTTCTCCAGCATTAGCCCATGGCTGTCCATTTTCATCTTTCTGCGGTAACATCCTAACCTCTCTTCGTCGTTAGCGCCACGGGTGTGACGCCCTATCCCATCCCCTTGCAGGGAAGCGGGGTTAAGCCTGTTCGACTATCAATGCTTCGCGGGCTGGAGGGTATTATCCGTCTAACTAACGCGGGTTAGGAAAATGCCGTTTACAAAAAATCGCTACTGAATTCCATTGTTGAAGGACTGAACTTATCCTCCTCAACAGAATGTGCTAGCCAAGGGCCAAGTTGACGATGGATTTTGTCTATTTCCCCATAGCAAACAATTTCATCTCCCCGTCTTAATGTGAAAGTGCGCCTTGGTTTCCAGATATGCATGCCTTCACGAGCAACAGCAAATACAAATTGTTCATCAATATCAGTGAATACATCACCTATTTGTTTACCATTTAGGATTGGATGACGGCTGATTGAAACACTCACAACGCCGTGACCAGGCCGACTTCGTAGCAATTGGTCAAGGTTGATTGTGCTAAATCCTTGATTAGCTATACAGTTCTCAATAATTGCACCAGCCACATTTACTCCTGATGCTGCCTCAATTCCTTCTAGACCTGGCGATGAATTTACTTCAAGCACTAGAGGTCCTCGATTGCTTTCCAACAAATCAACGCCTGCAATATCAAGTCCGAGTAAACGTGCTGCTCTAGTTGCTATCGTAGCATATTCTTTAGGTAGTTCAATTTTTTCCACAATGCCGTTTAAGTGGTAATTTGAGCGGAATTCATTACCTCTAGAGATCCTCCTCATTGCTGCAACGACCTTTCCGCCAACCACTAAGACTCGAACATCACGACCATGACTTTCCTCAATGTATTCCTGAACAAGAACGTGATGTCCTTCAGAGAGTAACTTGTAGGTTAATTCTCTAGCCTTGTCTTCTGAATGAACAAGAAACACTCCGCTTCCTTGAGTACCCTCAGTCACTTTGATGACAATTGGCATTCCACCAACTTGATTCAAAGCCCTCTCAACATCTTGCCAAGTGCGAACATAACAAGTGGTTCGAACTGGAATCCTATTTTTTGTAAGTAATTGTGTCGCATGTAATTTGTCTCTACTTTGACTAATTCCATCACTACTGTTTGCCACATAAATTCCCAATCTCTCAAATTGTCTTATCAGAGCAACCCCATGATGAGTAATTGAAAATCCAATTCGTGGAATTACAGCATCTACTTCTACAGGCCAACCAGCATTGAGAATCTTGGGCTCATCATTTGCCACTGTGATGCTAAGGCGCATTGGGTCAAGGACTTCAACATAGCAATCATGCTTCTCAGCTTCCTCCACAAGCCGGCGCGTACTATACAGTCGCGGGCCGCGAGATAGTATAGCCAAGCGTACTGACATGAAGCGGCCGTACCCCCCATCTTTTTTGAGTGCTATGGATTGAATTAAACTAGAATCCACCTTCTTTTTCTTTATTTTATTATCAAATATACAATTTAATTGTTGATTTATAGAGATTATCAATCTGCGGCGCGTTCATAATCAAACCCGCACTGCCCCTATCATGGAAGCAGGTCCTACAGGCCCCCCTGCAGCAGGCCCCTCGGGCCCACCAAGTGCGGGGCCTTCTGGCCCTCCCTCTTCCGGTCCCTCTGGTCCACCATCTGCTGGACCTTCAGGCCCACCTGCTGTTAGAGGACCCCCTAAACAAGTTAGGGGGCCACCAAAAAAATCTCTAGCCACTCCATTTTCAAACCAATCAGATATGGATGATGGAGCATTTGACAATCTTGCCGAACAGAATGTAGTGCGTCAGAAAGAACTTGACAGACGAGACAAGGCTACCGATTTGAAGCAACTAAAAAACAACAAACGTAACAATGTTATTCTAATTCTTCTGTTCATGGTAGTGTTTGGTGTTGCCGCACTATGGCCAATAACCTATGGTGATGTTTCAAACAATCCACATGAGTTTAGCACAGAACAGAACATCATAGAACGTAACGATCCTAATCACCCAGCTGCTTGGGATAAAGATGATGAAAAATTAATGGATGCAAAAATTTGGGATGGAAGTGATGAATTTACAGGTCAATTCGACTTTGATTTAGCTCTGCCCGGTATCCCTCTAGATATTGAAGGTGTAACTACTGTGCCTGTAGAAGTCCGTCTAGTCAGTTATCGCCAAGATGGTGCAGATACTGGCTTCAGAATCGCCCTCTACACCTCTACATGTGGTGAAGTAATGGGCAAACCTATGGATGATCTTTCTGACCGTTACCGATATTCATCGATTACTCCAATGTTAATTGGAACTGAAGTGACTGTTGAATTTGAGGTACCTCCTGGAAAGTATTGCCTAATATTCCGATACGATAACCCGCCAGAGGATTCTGGATTTAGAGCAACTATTGATGCTGAGGTAACTGCACATTGGAATCAGCCTATCTTTGCCCCATTATCAGGCCTCATGGGATTTATGGCTATTTTTGCTGGCATTGGTGCACACAAAGCGGGCAAAGCATGGAAATCAGTTGCACAACCTGACAAGCCAGACCGCCAATCCACAGAAGAGGAAGTGTTAGAGCAGGCTGAGGAAGAGAGAGGTGCAATGTCAGAAACCGCTGATGCAGTAGATGAAGATTTGACGGACGATGCTGATTCAAGCCCACCAACAGAAGTAGGAACTACTACCGAAGATGAAACCGCGCCTACCCCAGAAGTTTCTGAACCTCCTGTTGTAGAAGAAGCTGTAGAGGAGGAGGCTGCATCAGCAGAACCCGAATACACTGATGATGAACTTCGAGCCTTTGGCTGGAGTGATGAACAGATTGAGTGGCAACGGCAAGCCGAAGCAATGCAAAAAGAGTAGTTGTGGGTCTAATTTTTCTCTCTACGAGAGAATTATGGTAATTCTGCTATTGTCTTGAACACGCCTTCATTCATCTACAAATAGCCGAAGGGGTTGAAAGCCTCAAGGGGCCCCAATCAACTTGGGTCACAGAATGGTTGCAGATTCTTCACCTACCGCCGCTGAACTAGTAGCCATGACTGTAACCACCTTGAAAGAGATGTGCAAAGAGAAAGGATTGAAGGTTTCAGGACGTAAACAGGAACTCGTTGACCGCTTATTGGAAGCGACTGCTTCTGATGACGATCTCCTAATTCTTGAAGAGGATGATGAGAGTCCTGAACTTACTCTTGAGGAAGAAGTTCTTGAGGCTGAAGTACTTGATTCTGAAGTAGAAGATGAGACATTCATTATTCCAGAAGATGAGCCGTACGAAGCAGAAATTTTGGATGCCGATATTTTCGAGGCTGAACTATTTGAGGATGAAGAGGATGAAATCCTTGAGCCTATTCAAACTCAAAGAACTGTTAGATTGGAAAAAACAAATCTCCTTGCTACATTAGCAAAACCAGGGGTTCTTGCCACTTTGTTGGTTGTATTAATTATCACAGGTGGCGGTTATTGGTATTGGACTAGCAATCTCAGTCCATTCGTAGCAACACCAATTGAGTATGGTGACAGAATGGAGTTCACAATTTCTAGCGGCTCATTTGATGTTGAAGGTGAATCCATGATCCGCGAGTTGGATGACAATCTCAACGGAGCACTTTCAGAGGTATGTGAAGAATTTCATGTAGAGTTTGCAGGAACTGGGGATATAGATGTTAAACGAGGAGATAGTAGCGAATTACTTGATTCTTCAGATTCAAAATTGACCGGTGCTGTACAAGCTAGAGATGCATATGGACTAACTTTTCTGGCTGTTGAACAGGAACTCACACACGACCTAACTGCAAGCATATCATCCAAAACTTGGCTTGGAGATTCTTCGGAAGGAATGTGCTCAGTACCAGTAGGTCCAATTTCAGGTTATGCACTTTCACAGAATTCTAAATCTTGGACAGAAATTCAGAGTAAGGCATTACTCAGCACCCATTCATCAATCAGTCTTGATAATCAAGGTGAGGAGACTCGTGTCGAGGCTGTGTCATTTGGTGTACCTGAAGATTCGCTTTCAAACCTCATGCCAGAATTATTACTTCCTTTGAAACCAGTTGAAACCACTTCGTTATTTGGTAACTCACTGCTAGAAGAAGGAAAGACTGGCACTAGCGGAAACTGGCAATGGATAGTTGGTAGTGCAATATCTGTGGGTGGTGAGAAAGGTCTGCAGGTCAATATGCAACATACAGAGGTAGAGGATTGCATTGGGCGCGTCCACATGGTTCTGTATATCGTACCATCATCACCATGGGCAGTTCAACAACAAGTAGACATCAAACTAGAGAAGAGTCGTTATGATTCTTCGGAATGTGGCATGCTAGCAGATTATGTTCTTGATAGAGCATTGCCAGAAGGCTCAATCAGTATTCAATACACTATGACTCGAACATCCTCTACAGAGGGGGATGGTATGATTGATTGGCAATCAGGTTATGGAAATCGCCCCGGCTCAAACTCTGGCGCTCTATCTCCTAGTGAAAATTGGGGCAATAGTGGCCACCATATGCCAGATGAATCCACTGTACGTTCATGGCCATTAGAAGAGGCTGTTTCTTGTATTGTGAACTCCACATTGGAAGCAGAAGAGGCTGCGACAGCACTTGCATCTGGTGGTTATGTTTTCAAAGCAGTCGATAACAGAAATCATGGAAATACTGAATGGAATGTTTCTTGGGTAAATGACGATGATGCGGGTTGGGTAATAGTTGAGCAACGGGCCGAGAATTGTTCCATATTAGACAAAGGTAATTTCGATGAGGCAGATAAACCCGCCCACAGAAGAGAAAGCATCCCTAAATCTGCAACGATAAAACAGGTTGAATCAAGACTTCTAGATCCTGAACGTTACCCTGGACTTACTTCTAATATTGCTCCAAATGGTGAACTAAGCAATGATGCACCAATTGGATATTTCCTAACTGTTCCACCGGAGGCTGGTGATATTTTTGATTTGCTTGAAGGTTATCAAGATGGAACTGTAGTAGTATTTGGTGAAAGAGATTGGACTGAGAATGGCCTAGATCACTCTTTGAATTATGCTATTGATGGCACAACTGGAAGAATGGGCGGCTGGGTGAAAACCTCTACAAATTCGTGATTCTCTATACTTTTTGTCCCGTCACCCTCAATAGTGTTTGAGTTGCCGCTGTCATTAGGTGGTGTAATGGAAGGTCAAGATAAACCAATTCCTGAGGCGACTCCAGCACCTCTTGTAATTGATGTTGAGTTTGTCGAAAAAGAAATTTCCATGCCTGAACCACGGGACATAGGTCAAGCACAAATTCGTGAACCTCTAGATCTGCCACGAGCAGAACCAACACCTGCTGGCAGAGCGCGTGTGGTGACTGTAATCAATCAAAAAGGGGGGGTTGCAAAAACCACATCCGTAATCAATATCGCAACCCATCTTGCAATTAATGGCATCAAAGTCCTTGTCGTTGATTGTGATTCACAAGGTAACTGTGCCACTGGATTTGGTATTGACAAATCAAGGATACGTTTTGGAACTCATACACTGATGACATCTCCTGAAAATTCAATCCGAACTAGACATGCCACAGCAATAGAAAATCTGCATCTAGTTGTAGGTGATCGTTCCCTAGTTGGAATAGAAGATGAAATCATTTCACAATTAGGTCGAGAGCGCCGACTTACAGAAGGCCTAGATGCGTTACTTCCCCATTACGATTTGATTCTACTCGACACCCCTCCATCTCTTGGTCTTGTCAGCATCAATGCTCTTGTCGCTTCTGACTCTGTGGTGATTCCTGTCCAGACAGAGTATTTCGCCCTTGAAGGGCTAGCCTTACTTGCTTCAACCATCAGAGAAATACGTCATCGCCTAAATCCTCGTCTAGGAGTAGATGCTGTAATTATGACAATGCACGCTCCAACTTTGTTGAATGGGCAAGTTGCAGCACAAGTGAAAGAGACATTCCCTGATTTGGTGGTCAACCCACCCATACGCAGAAACATCCGTCTTGCAGAGGCGCCATCTCACGGAACTCCAATCCATATCCATGCCCCAAATAGTGCTGGAGGTAAGGATTATTCTGCTCTATCAGAAGGATTAATGGAAATATGGGGATTTGGTGGAACAAATGAGTGAAGGGCCATCGAAAAAAGATGACTCTCCCTCAACCCCTAAGAAAGGACTTGGACGAGGGCTAGGTGATTTACTCGCTCAACACGATACTGATCTGCCATTCCTCGGAGCTTACGGTGCCGCATCAGATGCTTATGAAGAAGGACTACCTACTTCAGTTGGACAAGATGTACCAGGTGAATTACTGAAGGTAATTGCTCGACACCTTCGCTCAATTCTTACAGATGTCATTATTTCAATAGAAGATGATTGCATACAGGTAGCAGATTATTTCACAGCCAAAATTACAGAATCCGGGGTTGACTTAACAATCAATGCAGAGAACCTCCCTCTTGTCCCATCTGATTTGACTTCTCCCGGGTTTATTGGTGGAAGTCTCGCTAAAGACCGCTCTTCTGCAGAGGTGACTATTATCCAATGGGGTATTGAATCTCGTAGATTACTAAGCAGGCTTTGTGAACATTATACGCTCACTGAGTGACTTTTGTGCTATCAGTACCACATTCGGAACAAGCTAGTGAACCCAATGGGTCCCAAGCAGGAAGTACAACAGGTGTAGTTTCTAACGCTGCGACCATCTCTTTGGAAAGGTAAGATTTTGGTGCGGCAATCTCAAACATATACTCGTCAAACCACGAATCATTCATCATGTAATATCCATCAATTCCACCACTGGTGCCCCATGAATTCTCTACCCGCCATCGTCGTGTGCCGTTCTTATCGACATCTACTCCAGTGAACAACATGGCATGAGTCATTAGTGAATGATGATAATTGAGTCGCCCCTCCTTGTTAAGGCCAAATTCAATACCATACATTTCTTCAAATTCAAACAGTTTAGCATCCCATAATCCGAGTTTACGATGCATCTGTTTTCCTACATCACAACCCATCCAAACGGTAGTTCCATCCTCCAAGATTTTTCTGGTTATATTTTTCATTTCATCAATTGAAATATTGAGGTATTCTACAGGTGGACCGCCCACTACATTTTGTAAAAAGTCAACAGTGTATGTTTGCATCTGAGGGTTTCTAGGATCATTTACTAAACAGACATAGTCATTGAAATCGATAGTAACAAATTCATCTCTGAATTCTTCTGGAGTCATTGTACCTCGAGAATGAAATTTCTTGTCTTTATCTCGCCACTGCCAATCAAAACTAGTTGGAGGAGTTCCAAGATGAATGCATAGGAGTTGCCAAACATCTTCCATTCGCTTATTTTTGTGTTCTCTTGCATCTTTAACAGAACCGCCATCATCAATCATACCACGAAGTTCAGATGCGATTGAGCGAATTAGAAGCCTTAGATTCATGTTCATCCAACCTGTTGATGAGGATGATTGGGATTCAGGGTAGGCCGATTTGGGAACTAGACCATGCTTGTTGATTACATTGATTGCCATATTCCATTGGCCGCCATCTTCACTTGGATGGTCAAGTATGAATCCTATTGTACGGTCATCCAATGGCCTGTCTGATGTAGCAATTATAGCCTCAAGATTGTGGTTAGCTCTCTCAAATTTATCCCAAAAATGAACGAATGCTTGTGAAAATTCAAAATCCTTCAACCCCATTTTTTCCATTGCACCAGGTCGCATTAGGTTTAATGTGGCAAAAAGCCAACAGCGTCCAGATGCTTTCTGATTGGTTACCTTCCAGTCATCAATTTTTGTTGAATATGAGTTGTCAATGTTAGCAATTATGTCCCGTGAAAGTGCGACTTCTGAAACAGTTGTAGTGGTAACAGCATTTTGTACAATTCTAGATTTCTCATCTGAAGAAAATTTACTTCTCAATCTATTGATTTCTTTTTTTGTTACCTTTCCTGACATACAAGCAACCTCGCTGTAACCCTCGCCTACTCGGGCGGGTCTAAGAGATTCCTGCTATCAGCGGCGCCGAATTACAATTGCTACCAAGCCCATCATAGTTACAGATGTAAGCAGGGTGAATCCAGATAATCCCAAAAATCCACCATCATCCCCACATCCATCTCCACCTGAAGTATCACCTGCAACCCAGCAATCTGACCACACTTTTCCACCCCATCCTGACTCTGGGTAAGTTGTTGAGTTGCCATCTTCTTGATTCAGAGTAATTCTGTAATTAACGTAAGAATGATCTTCAACAGGCGTCATACTTGTTACCCATGTAGTACCTTCATCTGATGATGTTAAATCCTCAGGAACTGGAGCAAGACACACTCCACTATTGAGGCAAACCTGCCATGTCCATGAAACACTTGTTACATTGTTTTCTTGATTGAGAGTCACAGTAATATCAAATTGTTCTCCATCACTAGATTCAGATGGGGTATCAATTGCAGATATTTGAGTCCCTTCAATATCTAAATCCTTGTTCTCTCCACCCTCACTCGCCATGACTGCCGGAACAAGAAGCAGGGCGCAAAGTGCTAGTGCAAGACCTCTCTTCATAGTTATACGGGGGGCGGCTTCCTTCATCAAACCTAACCTTATTTGTTAACAAATTCAGTGGTAAGTGATACTGAGTATTGCTATAATGATTACAGTTCTAATTCCCACAACTCATCGCCAACATGATGAATTGACTTCACTGCTTTTCCTGAAGTTGCAGCAATCATTTCGTCAGCACTCATAGTTGCCCAACCAATAGCCAACGGCTTACCATGTTCTTGGTCTCGAATCCATATCAAATCACCTTCTTCTATGGTTTTGCAAGCGGAATGAATACCTGCTGCCATACAGTCCGCTCCGTTGAGTAAGAAAGGAATTGCACCATGATCAACCTCACACCATTTCATTTCAGGCTTCCAAGCAAGGCAACCACGAAGTGTAGGGAATGCCATTCGCTCACCTTCTTCATCAAATGAAACTTCCATTGCCAAAGGAGATTTATCTACAATCAATAGTGACCAAGGCCCATACTCTGCCTGCTCCAAAAAAGTAGTAGAGAGGTCAACCTCAAGCCCCAAAGGTTCGGCCAAGCGCCCAATCAAACCACGGATTTTCTTATGCCGCACTGGTTTGCGCTGCTTCATCTTCCAATCCTTCGCCACGAATGTTCGGGTTAGCCGACCATCCTTCAACCCTCGGAATAGATTAACAGGCCAAACTTGAGAACTAGCACCCTTTGGCCAAACCATGAACGGTGCTTGGGGCGTTAGAAGAAACTACCACGCACATGCTGAAGAAATGGGTGGCATCGCTCCAACTACTCCTCTATTCTTCTTCATGCCCCCAATAGCAATAGTAGAGGCTGACAATCAGGGTAATGTTGCCATGGCTCTAGGAAACCCAGAAAATCAAATTGAGCATGAAGTAGAGTTGGTTATACAACTGGGCAAGAATCTTGAACCATTATTGATGGCTGTTGGATGTGATACTACAGACCGAACCATACAGGCTGAGGCGAAGTCCAAGGGTAGTTCTTGGCTTGAGGCAAAGGGATTTCCCGGAGCAGCAGTTGTTGGGACATGGATTCCTTACAAATTGGGAAATTATGATTTGGGCCTAACTGTAAATGAAGAACTTAGACAGAGTTCAAACACCTCATTGATGGTTCATTCAGTTGATACTCTAATAACAGCACTCAGCGAAAAAGAGAATTTGCAAGAAGGGGACTTGATTTTCACCGGCACTCCAGCAGGAGTAGGTTCCCTAATTCCGGGTGATGAAGTAAAAGCGTGGCTAAAAGATGACAAAGATGGTAGAATCAGTTACTTCTCAGCAACTTGTGAATGATTCAAGGTGGCACTGATTCGTGCAGATTAAGCACTTGTCTTGTCTTTTCTACATCATCAACGCTGAATACCAACTCAGTATCTCCCTGATACTTAGAAAGAATGTAAATTGAATTGAGATTAATTCCTGCATCAGCGATTCTGCGTGCGAAGGAAGCTAGAATACCTGGTTGGTCTGGCATTACCATCTTAATTAATTCAGTAACAGTATAGTTAATTCCTAGATTATCCAACACAGCCCTTGTTTGGGGGATCTGTTCAGTCACCAGTGCAACGTTTGGCGCTACTCTTCCAATTGCGCACATTGTCTCAATATTGATGTTCGCTTCGGCCAATGCCTCTGCTACTTTTGCTAGTGAACCCGGTTCATCGGTAAGTTCCATACTAATTTCCATCATCTTCCTCATCCTCAATTAAATCGGCTCGGCTTGATTATTTAATCACTATTGGTGCTAGGTATAGTTAATCGCGGCTTTCAAATAAGGGAAGCAGGTCGGCCGCATCCTAGAGGGATGAAGATGGCACACTGGCATGGTATCTCAAGACGCAAGCCTACTGGCGGCCGCTTGAAGCGTCCAAACCGCTACCGCGGCAAGCGCAGAACTGAAATCGCATCAGAAAAGCAATTCGCAACAATTGGCGAGCCTATTCGCAAAGTTTACCGCAAGCGTTCAGGTTCACGTACCGTTCGTATCCTATCAGATCAGGTTGTCAATGTCAATGACCCAAGCAAGGGTGTCACAAAGCAGGCAAAGGTTGTCACAGTAGTTGACAGCCC
>DASCSU010000003.1:0-30560 GCA_034399495.1 Candidatus Thalassarchaeaceae archaeon | reverse complement strand
GGATGATGTAGCCAAATGGAAGCTGAACCATGATGAATTCCATCGATGAGTAAGCAGGGGTTGGGTCGCCTTCTCCTCCCGGCACGTAATAGAGTCCGAGAACCGTGCCGGTAATGACTAGGACTACGAAGGCGAGGAAGGAGATTCCACCGAGGCAGTATAGAGGATACCAATACCAAATGATTCGAAGTTTGTATTTCTCAGCGTGAGTTAGTGGCATCTGCCTGTGTACAGAATGGTAAGTGTCACGACTCATTGCCCAATAGTCTTGAATTCTAAATCTAGTGTCTAACCATGAGAATACCCAAAGGAATAATTTCTCAGCAATCCCCATTTTCCCTACTGATTCCACAGCACGTAAGATCTCCTTGCGCGGTACATCTTCACTTTCTTTCCGTAATGTCAAGGCAACCAAAACAGATACGATAATGATGAAGAGCCAAAGGAACCAAAATTGTAGTAACATATCATTTCCTCCTTCTAATTGCAGTATGTGTACCAGTCGAGGATTTCGACCACTCCCTCTGCCTCAAAATCAATGGCCTCAATAGTGCCTGTGGCATTGACTTGGAAAGGAACTAATGGAATTCCTACAGGAGCAGGGCCACCAGTTCTTTTAATCCCGAAATAATTGAATGCGGCTCCAGTATTTTTGTTAATGTTAGTATTCTTCTCAATGACTGTGGGGTCAAATCTGCTTGAGTGGCATATGCAGAATAGTTTGTTTCCTCCAGAATCAAGTCCACCAGGCAACCAGTTATCTGCTGTGAAGTCATTAGCTACTAATTGCCAGCCAGGTATGCAACATAAGTGAGGGCAACGGGACATGATGATGATGATATTATGATGAATTTTTAGAACTGACCATTTACTATCTTCTTCTATTTCGCCTCCATATCCAATGATGGCTCCAGTTTGGTCTTCACCATCCATGAATTGGAAGCGAACTTTTCCACTGGAGGGTGCTGAATCTTTGTTCTCTTCGTGAGGGACATAAACTACGCTGACTGGCATACCTCCCCAAACTCCTTGGGCGCCGGACATTCCAGTTGCACTCTTTGCACCTTCTGCTTCAAAATCGGATTGATTCATGGCCTCAAGATGTTTTGAGCCATACCATACATTGTTTTCTTGACCCTTGGGGACCCAGTAACTTATGGAATTGCTACCCCCATCTCCGTCTGTTGTGCCCATTAGAAGCGAAGCGAAACCAATTGAGCCAAAACTTGCCATTGTGATGACGCCCGCTGCAGTGTTGAATGAATAGCGCATGAATTGTCGCCTATCAAGGCTATAACTTCCTTCATTGTGCGATTCGCTAATATTTGGCGAGGGGCGAAGTCGGAATTCTCTTGCCATTTTCACACCTCGTATTTATGCCAACTATCAGGGTCTTTTGGTGGAGCAAATTTATTTCTCCTCTGCTTGACTATTACTAAGTCTGGAACAACCCATTTGAGATAGACAATGCCCATGATGATCAGAGTTACCATCACCATGCCAAGATGGTATGAGAGTTGCTGTTGGTCCCATCCATTGAATAGCCCATAGCACATTGAGCCTGCCCAAAACAGTGTCCACCCTAGACCCCATAGGAAGGTAAGGACAACTAGCGCAGAAGCACCGCTTGGGGCTAGGCTAGCTCTAACAACAGTCCCTGGTTCTACTGTATTGAATACACCGTGGTCAATTGCTGATTCGTAAGTGTCTTCATCTAATTCTACTCCTTCAAGGGCAGTACGTGCATCTTCGACAGTAACTTCACCACTTGCTACTTGACGGAGCATTTTTGTGACGATGTCTTTCTTCATCTTTCGTCACCTCTGATTCCAATATGGGGATCAAGTGCCTTCATCCAGCAAACAAACTTGCCTTTTGAATTCATACTTGGTCACCTCTGCGAAGATGTTTGATTCTAAGGCGAAGAAGGTTGCTTCTTCCGCTATAGTGGCGGCTGAATCCATAACGGAGGAAGAAGCCGCAGAATATGATGACTGAAATCACAGCCCCAAATCCAAGAAGGCCGAGCCAGTGTGCTCGGAAAGGAGCTCCCATGCTGTGTAGGTCAATGTGGCCACTATCTGCCGCAGGTGCCTCGATATTTCCATTACCTGCGAAAATCATTCTAGTTTCGCCATTGCCGGCACCTTCAGTTAGACTAAATGACAGTCGATTGTATGCATCTGGTGCCATCGGTGCTCCGTTTCCATCAACAGCGTTTCCTGAAAGCCAGAATGTGATGTCACCACTTCCACTTGTGGGAGATGTCCAAGTAACTTGCCAAATACGGTCTTCAACTTGTGCGCCATCCGATGTGTGAGTCATAGTCTGTTCAGAGCCGTCATTGTCAACAAGACTCTCAAATCCAGACGCTGCCCCTAGAGTGCCTCCAGAAACAAGCATTGAGAAGCCCCCGCTGTTTGAGTGGCCTCCTGCAATATCGGGCCCTCCAATTAATTGGATAGTGAGTGTGTAACTATTTCCTTCAGTCCACATGTATGGGGCGCCATCAAGAATCAAAGTAACACTATCGGAAGGTGCGACTTGATTATTGGTGTGACAGGTGCAACCATTTTTCGCAACATCAGTTTCACCTTCTGCTACATCGCCAGTAATGCCGTCAGATTCGGCAATAGTTCCACTGGCAAAAAGGAGCGCTGAAAGCAGAAGAATCATCACCATTTTGAGGTCATTGATTTTACTACCCATGCTACCCTCAACCTAATACAAATCGGCGGAATTGTATAGGTCTAATAATCGTTTGCAGATGGCCCCATGCTGGTGTGGCCGCAGTAGCGCGTTTTACCGGTGCCAATCCATGCCTCTACTATTTCCCTTAGACAGTTCAGAGAAGAGATGAAGTGTTTGGCCCCCGCCCCCTGTATCGGGTGGAGTAATGGTTGACCGTGGTTGGGCTAATATCTACAATTTGACAGATGATCAAATTTTGAAATTAGATGAGGCTGAGAGTCAAATGGAAATGCACGATTTATCTGGTGCTGAGGAGGTGCTTTTAGGAATGCTTGAAGAGGATTCAGAGTGCATACCTGTATTGAGTAATCTTGGTAATCTATATGGTAAGTACTTTTCAGAATTTGAGAAAGCTGTTGAATACTATTCAAAAGTACTCGAACTAGAACCAGATAATGCTTGGGCTAGAGATGAAAGACGTCGATACCAAAGATATGCCTCGTATGATTAATCTATAATTTTACAAATTAATTACCCAAAGTATCAACCGCTGTGTGTGCAGAGGGTAAATTGTGCACGATGGTAGCCTCCTAATTGCCGGAGTGGGCGGTATTGGTTCAATTTGGGCCAAGAGAGCCCACGCCCGTTGTAGTGAACAGTGCGATTTACTATTGGTAGATGCTGATGAATCTTCATTTACAGATTCTCTTAATGCCCATTGTTTACCGTTAGGCGAGTCATCTGATGCAGGTTGTGCCGCTCTTCCAGAATTAGCAACATCACATTATTTGAAGGCAACAGCAATCATGGAGGAAATTCTCAAGCCCGTAGAATTAATGATTTTATTGACCTCTCTTGGAGGCGGTGTTGGTTCGGGGGCGGCTCCCGCATTGGCAGCACAAGCACGTCGAAAAGGAGCTTTAGTGATTACAATTTCAGGGATGCCTTTCCAAGACCACCCTACTCGCAGAGATATTGCTTTACCTGCTTTTAATCGATTAAAAGACTCATCTGACATCTGTGTACAACTCTCACTTGACCGCTTGGCGTGGCAGGCTAGGAGTAGGGGGGTTGATTGGAGAAACAATCCCTCTTGGGTTGAAGAATTAGTTCAAGGGTTAGTTCTCACCCTTGGGCAAGTTGGAATTATCAATCTGGACTTGATGGACTTACGTTCGATAGTAGATCGCCGAGGTGCAGCAACAATGGTTGTTGCCGAAGGTGATGCAAATGACCCCGAGGCACTTTTCTTGAAGGCACTTTCAGCACCACTAGCCTCTTTGGAAGTAATTGGTGCTGGAGGTTGCTTGTTGCAGTTGGAAGGCGGCCGGCAAATGACAATTTACCAAATGGAGCAAGTTGCTGATGCTTTCACTCGAGGTTTGTCAGAGGATGCTCAAGTGATTCTAGGTGCTAGGCATTCTGATGGATTAGATGGGAAAATGAGAGTGGTGGCAGTAGTAAGTGGTCTCTGACTAATCTAAAACTTCGATTACTTCATCTAATTCTAAATCATCGAAATCGATATCCTCATCATCATTTCCCATACTATTTTCTATGGGTGTATGGGACTCTTCATCTGCTGGGGTTGTCACTTCTATTGTAGGCGTGATTTTTTCATCTTCAGAATCTTTGTCCATATTTTTCAAATGCTTTTTCAATACAAATGGATGCAATATTAGTATTGTGATTGCTGTTATAATATGCCCAATTGCCATTGTTTTTGCAAGGTTTCCGCTTCCTGACATACTGGTTAACATTGCAATACTGCCTGCATATCCAAAACCAAATGCCAAGCCCCAGAAAAGAGCATTATTGGAGGTGAAAAGTTTTCCTCCTCGACTAACATTACGGCTTGCAAGTGACCAAATAGCCAATAAGACGGTTATGACCATCAATAGCAGTTCTTCAATTACCATTGCGAAAGGCGAGGGGTCATCAATTAACCGGCGCCATGCACTTGCTATATGCCATGTTACGAAAATTTGAGAGATCACACTCCATCTTGTTGCAAAACGCGCCCCTCCCTTAGTTGAAACAACATTGACTAGGGTATCTTTTATCCAAAAGATCAGTCCAATTTGAATACCAATGGAGAGAGCAATGAATCCAAACCATTTGAGATTATCACTTAATTTACCTTCAAAGCCCGAACTAAAACCAAAGCCAATGAAAATAGCGATTGCTGTGACAGCAAATAATTGCCAGAAAACAACTCCATTTATTCCCCCACTGCGAACATCAGCATCCTTTGTTTTATTACCAGCCAACCACGATGCGGTACCAGTTCGAAAAGAAGATCCTTGGCCAACGGACCAAAGCAGGAAAAGAGAGGCTAGTCCAATTGGTAGTAAGGTGTTCCAATCATCATTGTTTTTTGCTAATTGGAATAATAATAAAGCAATAACAGAACTCATTACCAGAGGTACAATCCATGCTCGAAGTGATCGCAGAATCAACGATTTAAACCAAGACTCAGAAGATAGGCCATCTACTCTAACTAGTCGATAAATGAATTCCCATCTTGTAGATGCAGCAGTGGCGGCGTAACCAACAGATAGGGATAGAAAGCCAATTGCAGAGTATGTGGCCAAATTATCACTTAATTGAGCAAATATGTAGAGAGTAGTTGATAGAATAAGTAGCAGGATGATATGGGGGAGAGTTTTCAAATCTACTAATGTGGCCAAAAGTTCTCCTAATCCAAAGGGTGGTTCTTCAGATACATCTCCATTATCAACACTGACAATGGCGACTTCTCCATCCTCGCTACCGTTTGCGCCCACAAAGCCTCCACGCGCCCACTCCTGTTAAGGCCGATGCACCCAAGCGTACACTGTGGCAAAGTTACGCAAGGCAGCTCGAGGTAAGCGTCGATGGGTTGGATTAGACGTAGTTGAGTCGATTCAGAGCCGCGAAGAGTTGGAAGAAGTGATTTCTAATATTGGGTGCTTAAATGATAATTTCCGCTTATATGATTTCAATCAAGGAAAGGCGATAATTCGTATCCCGCTAGATGATTACAATAACGCCCGCTCGATACTTCAAGAAGGAGTTCAAGGAATTAAATCAGTTACAAGTTCTGGAAAAATAAAATTGGTTAGGGAGCGCCTAGGGCTTGAGGTTAAGCGCCGTAAAAGATAGATTGTCTTAGTCATGCTTGGCTGCCCAAGAATCTTCTACTGATAGTGCCTTGTTATTCATGGGGATGATTTTTCTGTACACTTGTGCAGGTGATCTAATCTCTCCCTCAACAGTTAGTAGTCTTGCTAATGGGATGCCAAAATGTTCTTCATTTTCAATCAACAAAGACTCAATCACTTGCCAATCGGCATCAGTCAGGCCAACAAATTCGCCCCCATTAAGTTGAGATGAGGAAAGCATTTGATGTGGGTCTCGGACATAGATGGCTCCTCCACTTGAAAGGCTGAATAGGTTGCCTCCAGGGTAAGGTGTCTCTAATGATTTAATTTCACCGTGCGAATCAAAAGTAATTCCATTGATGATTACAAAACCTCCTCCATTTAGAGGGTCGCCAGCCATGAAAGATTCAGCTAAGTAGTCTAGTGCAGTCCCATTAATCACAAGTTTCGGGCTTCCAACAGAGTTTATCATAGGTCTTCCAGCAGCATTTCCTTGTACAAATAAGCGTCCACCTTTTGCTCCATAGCCGTAGCACTGCCCTACATCTCCGTGAACAACTAGAGTACCTCTCTTGTGAATTTGGGCCACTTGGTCTTGGGCGTTTCCATGCATGTGAATGGTCATACCATCGCTGCCACTGCCTAGATAATCTCCCACACTACCAAAGACATCTATTCGGACATCTTCAGTTTCCATCCCAAATCCATTTCCAATGAAGCGGTGTCCATGGCAGTGGGTTACGCAGAAATTTCTCCATCCTGCTTTGTGCAGGGCGACTAATTCTCGTGCCAGAGACTCTGTCCCTTCTATTGGATATGGACGTGCATCTACTACGACTGTTTGGTCAGGATTTTCCATTTCAGGCATATGTCCTGGGACTCTTTGGCCGGTATAATGTTGGCAAGGTTTTGTCTGTGCAAGGTTTAGGATTTCTATAATAGAATCTTCAACACAGTCTAGCCAACGACTAGCTCTCAATGTACCAGTGTCATATTTTCTATTAAGAATCATACAGAGCAGTTCGATCGCTTCTTTTCTAGAGTGCTCGCTAGCATGCGAGCCTATTTCCGATAACAGTGCGCGAGCCGCCGGCCAGTCTAACTGAGGCATAATAGATGCTATTTCAGGGAATATTGTTGTTGGTGTCCAATCAGAAGGCCACTCAAATCCAGAAGTCATGGCAGCATCCTCAACTAGATAGTTGCCTTCGGGGTGAGTATGAACTAGGTCTCCAAATTTGTTTGTCATTACTAGTTCGTAACTGCCATCTTTCTTTGGATCCAAATCAAAAATGAAAGAACCACCATCTGTGTATGAGCCACCTCTAGCATTCCAATATTCATCACAACGGCGCCAAAATCGCTTATCTTCTGCAGACAAACTTTCTAGGACAGCATCGATAACTTGCTTTTCTGAACCACAGAAGGCGATAGCAACCTCTCCCCTTTGGTATGAGAATACTTGTGGGCGCAACATACTAGTGTCAGTAATTCCAATCAATTGGTGTGAATCTCCATTTGCTTTTGCTATGATAAAGAACCATGGTCCATCAGGTGAACCGTGAATGTGGGTTTTCTGTATTGCCTCATAGACTTCCTGTTTTTCTTCAGGTAGCATTACGAAGTCTAGTTCGCCAGTAGGTGCTAGACTCTCAATTACATATTCCATAGGATATCCATAGACACGTGAGTGCAAATCAAATCCTAGAGCAGCAACTTCGGTGTCAGTAAAGAACAGTGGCTCCATCCCTCGTTGCCCAAGATAGTCTTTGACAGATTCATAGTTGGAGAAGTCGCCATTGTGTACTAATGCAACATCAATTCCTTGTCCAAAGGGGTGCGCACCCCCTGGGTGAGTTACTCTGCCTCTAGTGGGGTATCGGTGGTGTCCAATCCATACGTGTGCAGTCACGTCATCTAGTCTATAGAATCTAATGACATCTTCAGCATAACCTACAATCTTTAGGATGATCATATTCTGGCCATGGCTTAGGACGAAAGCGTCAGCTCGTTGATCTTTAGCATAATATTCAACATTTAATTTGTGAGTGTTCTGGAATAGCATCTCATCCCACATTGCCTTTTTGTCAGAGAAATCAGATTCTTTGAGGTTGCCTGCTTCAAGGAATTTATTGACGGCAGCAGGTTTTGGTCTGATGAAATAGCAAACAACATTAGGTGGGCAGACATCTAAGTTGGGCAGTTCACGCCAGTTTTCCATCGTAGGAACTTCATGAACATGGTCTACTTCAAATTCACTATGAATGAATTCTTTTTCTACTTCTTTGCGAATGGAGTCGTCTAAGTAAGCAATTGCATACAAGTAGTCATTCTTGAGTATTTCTTGGCTAACTCCAAACTGTTTACAGTCCAAACCAACCATGGCAACTCCTCCACCTTTTCCATTTCCTCGGTTTCGCATTTGTTCAAGAGAATTGAACAAATGTTTGCCTGCTACAGGTATTTCACAAGCTAGCCCGACAACACCACAACCGCCTTCGGCAGCATCATCCTCATTCAATTCAAATTTTGGGAGGTGGCTATTCATAATCCGGCGTGAATTTAGGAGTGCGTCATGATTTGACATTAGGACTCACCTCCTAGATAGCGAAGAAGATCTGTCCTGCCAACCAATTCTTTGACATCTGATAATCCAAGTTTGCGAAGAATATCACGTAATCGCCATTGTAATGCGGTGTAATAGTTGTCAAGTCTCTTTACTGCCCATTCTTGCTGTATCCATTCTTGAAGTTCGATATCCGTAGTAGTTAGCCCCCAAGGGCAACCTCTTCCAGATGGTCCACCTTCACAGTTAGAGCACCGAGTACAGCCCATGGCAACTAAATCGCTAGTCCCCAATACTACTCCATCAGCACCCAGGGAAATTGCCTTTGCAATATCATCTGCAGTCCTGATGCCACCACTTGCAATTAGTGTAACTTTCTCACGGATTCCTTCTTTGAGTAGGAATTTGTGTACCTTGGGTATTGCTAATTCAATAGGCATAGCGATATTTTTCTTTGCAATTTCTGGTGCTGCTCCAGTGCCGCCAAATCCTCCATCAAGATGGATGATATGCGCCCCTGCATAATGTGAACCAACAGCAACCATGTCTACATCGTGAGGTGTAGAAACTTTGACAGAAATCAATGCATCAGGATTCACTGTCTGAATCCAATCAATATGTTTTGAGTGATCTTCAACAGAGTAGGTCGAGTGGAATGGGAATGGGCTGAACAAACTAACGAAAGGAACACTGCCCCTCATCTTAGCAACCTCTTCACCTGCCTTAGTGGCTAGTAAATGGCCACCTAGACCAGGCTTTGCTCCTTGAGCATATTTGAATTCTACAATAGGTGCTGCTTGGATGGATTTCTCTTCAACTCCAAAGTAACCGGTTGCAACTTGCGTGATGACATGGTCTTTGAAATCGTACAACTGTTCAGGGTACCCGCCCTCACCAGTTGACATGTAAGTCTTCCATTTTTGGGCATTATGTGCTCTAGCTAGCATGACATTTACTGATACTGAACCGTATGACATCCCTCCGCCATAAATTGGAATAGGTGGCCTCAATTTTGCTCTTTCATCACCTCTTCTATTAAGAGGGATGCTAGTATCAATTTCTTCATCTTGGCCCAACCATTCGGTTTCAGGTAGGAATTTGAAATCTAGTCTGTCAAATCCACCATCACTATTTCCCGTTTTGTAGTTAAGATGTTCAGGGACCTTCCCAGTAGCACTCATGTGCCAAGTTGAAAGTATCAACTCATCAGTCCACCGCGCATCACCCAAGGCTGGAGGAATTTCAAAATCGCCAAATGCACGTGCATCCATTCCGTCATGCATTAGATGAGTGGTTTTGTCTATAAGTTCCAAACTCGGCTTTACGTGTTCCTTGCTCATTGCCATTATTCATCGCCTCCGGTGAAACCTTCAATGTCGGCGAATGCTTCTTTCTCTAGTTGAGAACACCACATGGCGCGCCCGACTTCGCCTCTTAGTCTACGGACTTCTCGAATCCCCATTGCTCCAAGGATTTCTAGCATCTGATCTCTCCATGAACAGGAGAGGTTAACGATACGTTGAGTGGCCCAGGTATCTTTGAATTTCCGAGGCAATTTAGCACGATAATTGTCTCTGCTTGAAAGGTCGCCGCTGAGTCTAGCTTGCATTGCAACAAGGAGAGGTAGGTCTAGACAAACAGCATCTAGTCCGCAAATTATTGCTTTTGGCAAATGGTCGGCTGCAACTACTCCACCACTGTTAAGCAGAGTGATTTTGTCACGCAACCCAGCCGCAATTAGCATTTTATGGGCTTCCAGTATCATATCCATGATGAATCTGCCATCATCTCCCTTACCGTGATTGTCGGCTATGAAATGGATTACAGAAACCTCTGCTTCAATCATTTCTTCTAGTTTCTGCTGCCATCCGGGAGCGAATGGAAGGCGCACACCTACAATCAGATCAGGGTTAGCTGAACAAGCAGTTGTGAAGGACTCTGAGTCCCAATTATCTAATTCTACCATTCTAGTTCCTGATTTGAATGATTTAGCACTTGCAGCATCTGCTGAAGGAATAATAGGGACCACACATCTGCTTGCAAGATTATTCGATGATACTAGATTTGCAGGTAGCATTACCAAAGTATCGATTTCTTCTGCGGCTTTCATCCATATTGATGCTAATCTAGGTGATAGGATCTTGCTTGGGGGGGCATCGAAAACAAATGGTACTTGGATGGAAATCATCTTTGGCCCTTCACTGACAAGGTTCCCATCGCCGTCAAATTTCAAACTCATAGGCTTAGAACCAATATCAACTGCAGTGCTAATCAATTCTCTTCCGTGTATTCCATCTCTACTAGGGCGTACGATTTCAGACATGTCTGTGAACATCTCATCCCACCCAGGGCCGCCGAAACGGCCACGGTAACCTTGTCCGCGAACAGGTACTGTTCCTTTCCGCGCCTCTTCATCTATGGTTGAAATGATTGTAGAATTGAGATAACTATCACCAAGCGCCGCCCTTGCGGGGTTATGTTCTACTTTAACGAATTCAGGGTGCTGTACGGTGCATCTGAGGCACCCAACGCACTTTTCAGGTCGTGGAGAAAATCCACCTACTGGTCCAGAGAATACGCCATAAGTGCATGGTCGAGAGAATACAACATCCCACTTGCCCCAGTAATGAAATGTCTCTGAGGCAATTAACTTAGCAAGGCCAATTTTGCCTACTTTGACTAGGAACCTGTTGGGAAGTGCTTGTCGATCCATTGTTTCTTTCGCATTGATGTGGTATCGATGATAACTATCTGCACGTTCTCTAGACAACTTGGCAAAATCTTCCATGGTCAACGTTGTTACTTCTTTGCTATCCACCATTTCACCAATCTCCTCCGATTTGTTCAGCAGTTGCATACACCGCCCTCCGCAGGCGCGGTTGCTAGCGCGACCCGCCTTTAATCATTGAGTTCAGGGCGTTCAGCAGCAATCTAATTAACTATGCATTCGCACAATATTAAAGAAAATAAATGTTCATTCGTTCATTATCGTTGTCTGGAGTGGTGTGAAAGTAACAAAACCATTTTTTCTAGTCAATTTGTTTTTATCCTTTTGTAGACTGATGCCCAAGGGCGATGTTCATGATGTAAGTTCTTCTCGGGCCTTCATGGCGGGTGGCGGAGATAGTGTTCAGGTCGCCCCACATGACTTGGCGATAATAGTAGGAGCAATTGGTTTAGTGGGCGCTCTTGCAATTTCCATGTTTGCAACTCTATACATTCCACCCACTGACTTTGGCGAATCTACTTCTACTCATGAAGTTAGAACGTTAACTCTTCTTGGATCGAATGATGATGTTGTGATTGATGCAACACCTCTTTGTGATAATAACGAAACATGTGAAATTACATTTATCAGATTAATTGATGATGAGGGTAATGAAATGACAAGTGTAACAACAATTGAGGCCGCAGAAGACGGTTCCTTCTCAACATCAATCCCTGCTTCAAATGGTGGTGATGTGACATTGGAGATTTCAGGTCAAGGTTCCTGGGAACTAGTGGTAACTGCTCAAAGGCAGATTCCCATACAATTCCTTCCCCCAATGTTCGCCTTGTTTTTACTTGTATGGGGCGTTTGGAGAAAATTGCAGGAGGGGCCTGAAGATGCAGATATCGAAGAAATTGTAGAATCTGCTTGATATCCTCATACCCATTCTCTAGTGAAACTGTTTCTGACAATTTTCACTTCTTTTCCGTCATGGCACAGCAATTCACCCTCTTCGTTAATGCTATTGACAGTCATTTTTTCTCCATTTTGAATCAGTCCTTTCCCTATGGATAGGTGTTTAGACATTAGTTGCCAGATGGAATTGAAATGTGGATTAATTTTAGGTGCTAAGGCATGTAGTTCAAACAGAGATGAGATTGAGCAATTTAGTAATTCAGCGAATTCTTCCAAAGAAATATCTTTGTCAACAATCTCTCTTAAGCCACAAATAGGGAAGTTCTGTTCATATTCCGATTGTAGGTTGACACCAATTCCTAGCACGAGCTTTTGTTTTTCTCCTACTTGCCTTCCTTCAATTAGGCAGCCAGCAATTTTGCCTTCTTCTGCCCATACATCATTAGGCCAATGGATGCTGATGCCTTGTCTTCCAATAGCGGCGCAGTTAATCCAATGGCTTGAAGCAAGTGGGAGGTTAGTAATTGTACAATAAGTGTCAATCACAGACAACGCTGCAGATAATTGAATTACTCCAATTCTGTTGTCATATAGCTTAGGGTCTAGTAACCAACTACCTGCAAAATCTCCTTCTTTGGTAATCCATTCCCGATCTCTTTGACCTCTGCCTTGAGTCTGTGTTTTCGCAATTACTGAATCCCCGATTTCTTTACTTTGATTAATCATGAAGAGGTTAGTTGAAACTAATTCATCATACCATTCTATAGATTTGTTCTGAAATGGTTTCCACGCTGAAAAGCAGGTAAGCCTCTCTCCATCCGCCAAATCGTTTTCACCAACGATTCTAGTTGCCCATAGTGATTGGCGCCAGGTACTTTGGAGTAGATTTCCTCTGGGATTATTTGTATGTAGCAAGTATATTGCCCCACCTTTCTTCAATAGAGTAGGTTTTTGATTAATCAAATTGAGCAGTATTTCGCCCCAACCTTCAATGCCTTCACTATCAATAAGTCCAGCATCTTCCAATGGCCCTAACCTTGGTTCTCCCTCCAAAGGGGGGGATAGGTAAGGTAGATTCCAAACGATAAGATCGAATGGCCCATCATTTTCAAAATGATGTAAGAAGTCTGAGTTTGAATTAGATTCATCCAATCCGCCCTCAAATAATTCAAGTTTGACTTTATTGCGCTCAGCATTACCTTTAGTTGCTACAACGGCGAGTGGATTGATATCGCATGCAGTAACCCTCCAACCATTGTTAGCTGCAGAAATAGAAAGGGCCCCGCTGCCGCATCCGATTTCCAATAATTTACGCCCATTTCCATTTCCAATTTTTGAGATACATAGGTCAAGTAATTCAGTATCTTCTCGTGGAGGGTAAACAGTTTTTGGGACTAATAAATAAATTTCTTCACCTTTACTGTTTATCCAATTCATTTCAAGTGGCTTATCATTTTGCGATTCGACTTCACGATGAGTTGGGTCGGACACAATTCTCGGAGGGTGCATCATTTTTCAAGGGTGCTTGTGATTTTAGTGAATACCTTTATGGCGAAGTTAGTAGAAGAGATATTTGGAGAACCCTGCTCCAAACACTGACAGACCGGTCATCGAGGTCAGCGTATGCCTTGCGGTAGGTTTTTGAAGGGTACCCATGACCGGAGTAATCTCTAATCGGCCTTGGGTATGTAGTTCAAGATAAGTGGATAGACGGATTTCACTCTGTTGGTCTCGGGTTTGGAAAACCTTGAGACACTCCACTGAATTGGGCTCAGTCCACTGCTTTTAGGGATGCGGGGGACTCGACGTGGCGGTCAAATCATCAACTAAGAAACGACTAATGGAATTAGGTGTCAAAGAAGAGTTGGCGCATAAGTTGGCGGACGACGCCAATATGGATACTATCAAGAAGATGAGTGCGAATGATGTCGCAACAAAACTCGGCTTGAAGATGGGTGACAATGAACTTGAATCAATTATGGACATTATTCGAGAGCAAGCAGCATCAAAGCGCAGACGTCCTACTAGAAGAGTAGAGATGAAAGCAGAACTTCGCCGATTGGAAACTAGCATACCACTAGGTGAGATGCGTTTCAACGTCTTGAATCACAATCTTGTCCCAATGCATGAGTTGGTCGATATTGATGGAGAGATGGAAGAATTAGAACCATGGGATTTAGTAGGTCCTGATATTGATGGTAGCCCTAGACTACGCCGTGAACTTCTTCCCAAGATATTGATTACAGATCCAGCAATTCAGGCTCTCAAAGAGGCACTTGAGAAGGACGATGATGAACTCAGAGCAGGCTGGTTGAATAATCGAGTTGTTAGGATTACTCGCCGTAGTCCTTCTGCTGGTATTCATGTTGCGTACAGATTGGTCGTTGAGGGGAACTAAGAGGTGAAATGAAATGAGAGAAATAATTGAAACATTCTTCCGAGAAAGAAGCCTTGTTAACCACCAGATTGCATCATATGACGATTGTCTTCCTAAGGGAGATGGTCGTGATTGTCGTTTTGAGAAAATTGTTAGGAATATCAGAATTGGTACAGATGAAGTAGTCGAAGATGATGAAGGAGGATTAGTCAAACTCGACGTATTGGACAATGAGATATCTGTTCGAATGAAGAATCTAACATTAGGGCCACCGACTATCCGAGAAGCAAATGGGGCAAACAATGAGGATGCTACTCCTTTGGAGTGCCGCCTGCGTAAATTGACTTATTCTTCTCCAATATTCCTAGATTTCACAATTCACCGCGAAGATCACCCTACTCCAATTAAGGAAGATAGAGTTCAAGTTGGTAATTTGCCAATCATGGTTCGTTCAGAGAGGTGTAATCTGAACCAAGCACACATTGATCAGAATCGAAATTTAAATCCTGGAATGAGTGAGGAAGACAGAGAAGTGTACATGTCTTTACTCAAGAAGAAAGGGGAGGACCCATTCGACCCTGGTGGTTATTTCATCATCAACGGTACTGAGAGGGTTCTAATTTCAATGGAAGATTTGGCTCCTAACCGAGTTACTGTTGAGATGAACAAGAGGTATACTCGAATGACTGAGGTTGCTAAGATTTTCTCACAGCGTGATGGTGTTCGTAAGCCACTAACTGTAGAGAAGAGAAAGGATGGTATGCTGATGGTAAAGATTAGCAGTGCAGGTGCACAAGTAATTCCAGCTGTTCTATTGATGAGAGCTCTTGGAATTAATTCCGATGAGGAAATTTTCGCATCAATTGCAGCCCACAAAGATTCTTTCAAGTACGTAGTTGCTAACATTAACCACGTTCGAGACCCAGAGACAAAAGATGCATATGGTGTTGAAACTCATGAAGAGGCACTCGCATGGTTAGAAAAGAAATTCGCAGCAGGGCAGCAGAAGGAATACCGTGAGCAGCGTGTCAACAATTTGATGGATAAAGAATTACTTCCTCACCTTGGTGACCAACCAGAACACCGAATGAAGAAGGCAGTTTTCTTGGGTAGAATTGTTCGTCAAGTACTTGAGATGGCAATAACTGATCGTAAACCAAATGACAAGGATCACTATGCTAACAAGCGTGTCCGTCTAGCTGGCGATTTGATTGAAGATTTGTTCCGTGTCAGCATGACTCAACTCGCTCGTGATTTGAAATACCAACTTGAGAGACATCATAATCGTAAGAGAGAATTGAAAATTAACAGTTGTCTACGTCCTGATGTTCTTACTTCAAAAATCATGCATGCATTGGCAACAGGAAACTGGGTTGGAGGCAGAACTGGTGTAAGTCAATTATTGGATCGCACCACCTACATTTCTGCTCTTTCCCACATGCGTAGAGTAACTAGCCCCCTAGTGAGAAGCCAACCTCACTTCGAGGCTCGAGATTTGCACCCAACACAATGGGGCCGACTATGTCCTAATGAGACGCCTGAAGGTCAGAATTGTGGTCTAGTAAAGAACGCTGCTCAGATGATTGATGTATCTGAAGCAGTATCTGAAGTGGATGTCAAGGAATTGCTAATGGAGGCGGGTGTTGTTGAACCAGAGGATTGGTCAGCTGGTTCCCGAATTCACGTAAATGGTGATATTTTTGGATTACACAAGAACCCACACCACTTGGTAACACGTTTCAAGCGTCGCAGAAGGAACGGTCGAATCCGCCCAGAAGTCAGTATCCGTCACGATTCAGTAAACCGTGATATTTACATCAACACTGACAAAGGCCGAATCCTACGTCCTTTGTTAGTATTAGACAATGGTAACCTAGTTCTTGCAAAAGAGCATATTGATGCTCTCAAAAACCGTGAAATGACCTTCAAGGATTTAGTCAACGAAGGTGTTGTTGAATGGGTCGATGCAGAAGAGGAAGAAGATCTCCTAATTGCACCAAGAGCGTATGATTTGCCAACTCTATCACCCAAGCACCAGAGGCCAATTAATCCTGCTAAAGTCACTTGGTTGAATTTAGGGGAATTTGATATTTCAGAGGCTAAACTTGAGGTTGAAGTGCAACTTTCCAATGGCGACAAGAAAATTGAGAAGTTTTCACTTCCGTTGAATTATTATCAAGAAGATATAGACAAGAAACGCAGGCGTGAGAGAAAACCACATGGTGAAGTTCTAGTTTACACGCATGTTGAAATTGATCCACAGTTGATTCTAGGTGTCTGTGCAAGTTTGGTGCCTTATCCCGAGCATAACTCCACGCCACGAGTTACTGGCGGTACAGCAATGGTCAAGCAGTCTCTAGGTTTGCCAGCAAGTAATCATAGAGTGCGACCTGATACGCGAATGCATGTTTTAGATTACCCACAGCGTTCCATCGTTCAAACGCAATCAATGGAAACCACCCAGTTCGTTAATCGACCAGGTGGACAAAATTACATCGTGGCAATTCTAAGCCATCACGGTTACAATATGCAAGACGCAGTCATCATGAATCGTGCATCTGTAGAGAGAGCATTGGGGAGGTCCAGTTTCATCCGAACCTACAACGCAGAGCGAAAGAGATTCCCTGGTGGCCAAGAAGAAGAGATTCAGATTCCGGGGACAGGTCAAGATGAAGTCAAGGGTCGAAAGGATAGCAATGACTACACTCACCTAGAGTACGATGGGCTACCTCATCCTGAGACTATGCTTTCTGGTAAGAGAGACGATGATGACCCTGCAGTTTTAGTTGGGAAAACTAGTCCACCTAGATTCCTTGAAGAGGGCCATGGTGCTTTCATGATGGGTCAATACCGCCAAGAGTCTAGTATGCATGTACGACACGGCGAGAGTGGAAATGTAGATCACTTATTCGTCACAGAAAGCCTAGATGCAGGTCGTTTGGTAAGAATTACGCTACGTCAGCACAGAATTCCAGAGTTAGGTGACAAATTCTCTTCTCGTCACGGACAGAAAGGAGTTGTTGGACGCTTGGTAAACCAAGAGGATATGCCCTTCACTGTTGATGGAGTTGTACCTGATTTAATCATAAACCCTCATGCTATTCCAAGCAGAATGACAGTCGCTCACATCTTAGAGATGATTGGAGGCAAGACTGGAGCTATGGAAGGCAGATTCATCGATGCTTCAGCCTTCTCTGGTGAAAAAGAGACGGCACTCCGTGAAGGTTTGTTGAGAAATGGCTTCCAGCACACAGGTAGAGAGAAGATGATCAACGGTGAAACTGGTGATGAATACCCATCAAACGTCTTTGTTGGTTGTATTTACTATCAGAAGTTGCATCACATGGTAAGTAGCAAGATTCACGCGCGAAGTCGTGGTAGAGTCCAAATCCTTACTCGACAACCAACAGAAGGTCGTGCCCGACAAGGAGGTCTACGATTCGGAGAGATGGAACGTGACTGTTTAATTGCACACGGTGCATCTATGGTGATTAAAGATAGATTACTGGATGAATCCGATGGTGTTACTCTAGCAGTTTGTTCAGAGAGTGGTCACGTCGCTTACTGGGACCACAGACGTCGTTGCTATGTCAGCCCAGTTCACGGTGAAAGTGCAGAAGTCCATTTGGTTGAAACATCCTACGCATTCAAATTGCTTCTCGATGAAATGAAATCACTTGGAGTCGCTATGCGGCTTCAGTTGGAGGATAGGAAGTGATTGCCATGGCAAAGAAATTAGATGCATCAAAAATACCAAAGCGCATAGCTTCGATTAAGTTCGGCCTAATGGCGCCAAACGAGATTCGCCGCCTAAGTGCAGTTGAAGTTAAGACAGCAGATACCTACAAGGATGACGGCCACGCTTTCCACCAAGGTTTGATGGACCCCCAGATGGGTGTTATTGAACCTGGAATTCGATGTGAAACCTGTGGTAACAAGCACGATGAATGCCCAAGCCACTTTGGTCACATTCAACTAGAATTGCCAGTTATTCATGTTGGATTCACACCACTAATTAAGACAACTCTCAAGACTACCTGCAACAAGTGTAATCGAGTATTGTTGCACGAATCGCCTGGGACCCACCCTCACGACAGCGAACTTTCAGAGCAGGATTACTACCGCTCACGTGTTATGGATATCATTCAGAAACACGGCCCAGGTTCTCCTGAATTAAAGAAAATCATCAAGGATATTGAAAAGACCTGTTCAGCGAAAAAGGCATTGGTTTGCATGCATTGTGGTAGCGAACAAGGCAAGATTATTCTAGAGAAACCAACAACCTTCAAGGAAAAGAAAGAGGATAAGTCAGAGCACAAACTCAACGCCCGTGATATTAGGGAATGGCTTGAGGGAATTCCTTCTGAAGATTTGATTTTCATAGGGATGGACCAGAAATCTAACCGCCCTGAGTGGATAGTCATGCGAGTGCTGCCAGTACCACCAATTACTGTGCGCCCTTCGATTACTCTAGAAAGTGGAGACCGTTCTGAGGACGATTTGACTCACAAACTTGTAGATGTGTTGAGAATTAACCAGAGGCTTAGGGAAAACCGTGACCAAGGAGCTCCTCAATTGATTGTCGAGGATCTTTGGGAACTTCTACAGTACCACATCACTACATACTTCGATAACCAGACAAGCGGCATCCCACCAGCACGACACCGTAGCGGTAGGCCACTGAAGACACTCACTCAGAGATTGAAGGGTAAGGAAGGAAGATTCCGTAGCAACCTTTCTGGTAAGCGTGTCAACTTTTGTGCACGTTCAGTGATTTCTCCTGACCCATTCCTTGGAATTAATGCGGTAGGAGTTCCTGAAATGTCTGCAAAGGACCTAACGGTGCCAATTCGCGTGACTAAGAGAAACAGAGAACAACTCCGTGAGATGATTCTCCGTGGTCCCGATAACCACCCTGGTGTGAATTACATCGTGCGTGGAGATACTCATCGTGTTAGAATCACAGACCGAACTAAGTACATCTGGTCAGGTTTCCGATGTTTGAACCCTGATTGCGATGGTGGAGACCCTGAAAGAGATGAGGAATACACTGGTATGGCCTCAGACTTGAATGAAGTTTTGAAGGCGCCCAATTTCTTACCTGGTTTGATGATTAAGAGAGAGAATCGCAGGACTGTCGAGGGTCTGCAAGAAAACTGGGTAGTCGACTTAGAGGCTACGATTTGTAACCTCAGAGGCGAAGATGAAAATGGTAAGAAATTGCCAGATGGCGATAGAAGGGCAATTGTTCACGACCGTTGGGTTTGGGAGCAAGAAAAACCTGATGAGCCGTATCCAGAGGAATTGGAGGTTGCCTGCCCTCACTGTGGTTCGCCATGGGATGAGGAAGGTGAAGAGAGAACTGCTGTTGAAGACAGACTTTCAACAATTGACCTTGAAGGGAATCCAAAACCTGGTATGGTAGTAGAACGCCACTTGATTGATGGAGATGTAGTCATATTCAATCGTCAGCCATCATTGCACAGGATGTCAATGATGGTTCACGAAGTTCGCGTGATGCAGGGCAAGACATTCAGATTCAATCTTTCAGTTTGTACGCCTTACAATGCTGACTTCGATGGTGACGAGATGAATCTACATATCATTCAATCCGAAGAGGCCCGCGCAGAAGCAAAAATCTTGATGCGTGTGCAAGAAAATATCTTGTCACCTAGATATGGTGGTGCAGTTATTGGTGGTATTCACGATCACATTTCTGGCGCCTATCTATTGACCAACGGGGATAAAAAGGTCCCTAAGGTTCAGGCACTAGAGGTATTGAGCAAGGTCGGATGGATTGGAGAATTGCCCAAGGAAGTCAAATGCGATGATGGTTCAGTAGGTTACGAGGGCCGAGAATTGCTCAATCTAATTCTACCATCAGGAATCAATTTGAATTACAAGAGTAGAAGCAATGATTTAGTAGAAATTGTAGATGGAAAAATTATTTCTGGAACAATTGATAAGACAGGCATTGGAGCTGAGGATGGTAAACTCCTTGATGCAGTTATGCAAACACACGGAAGTACCCGTGGTGCTCAATTCCTCAATGATATGACTAAGTTAACTATAGGCATCTGTACGGCACTTGGATTCACAACTGGAATTGATGACGAGGACTTGCCTCCAGCAGCTCGTGAAGAAATCAAAGTAATCAACACAAATGCTGTTAGTGATGTCGATGAAAAATTGGAGCTCTTTGGAAAATCAGGTGCTAAGTATGAAGCAAGACCTGGAAGAACACCTTTAGAAACTCTTGAGGAAGATATCATGCAAATTCTTGACCAGTCACGTTCACGTACTGGGGAAATTGCTAAGGATCACTTGGCTAGTGACAACGCGGCCGTAATGATGGCGGTTTCTGGGGCACGTGGTTCGATGGACAACCTATCAATGATGGCAGGTTCAATTGGTCAAACAAGAGTTCGTGGTCAACGTTTGGAGCGCGGTTACAAGGGGCGCGTACTCTCCCACTTCGAGCGAAACGCGAAGGGGGCTAGAGAGAAGGGATTCGTATCTTCATCTTTCAAGCGCGGCCTAGAGCCTACTGAGTTCTTCATGCTCTCTGTATCTGGTCGTGAATCACTTGTCGATACTGCAGTTCGTACCAGTAAATCTGGTTATATGCAACGCAGGCTAATTAATGCAATGGATGACTTGAAGGTTCACAATGATAGTAAGCACTCAGTCCGCAATACTGCTGACCGAATTATTCAGTTCAGTTATGGTGAGGATGGAACAGATCCTACTCGTAGTATCAGAGGTGATAAGGTGAATATCCGTTCTGTTTTGGATAATGCATTAGGGGGTGAGAACTGATGGTAGTTAAGTCAGCAACAAAGAAGAAACTCATGGATATGGGAATCCCTGAGGATTACGCACATAATCTGGCTGATGGCCGAAAGTGGGATGATGTCAAGATTCTCTCTCAAGGCGAAATTGCTAAGATTTGTGGTTTGTCATCAGATGAAGCGGATAAATTGTCTCAAGTAATTCAGAAATTCGGTAAGCGACTACGTTCATCTTCAGGCTCAACAGCGACTACAACTGTCGTGCGCCGTCGAGCCGCAAAGCGAAGAGTGAAGGTGCAGCAGGAACTCGAGATTTTCGACAATGATGCAAAGATTTCACAACTTTATCTAGGTATGAATACAGGTGTTGTGTATGAGACTTTGAAGGCAGCAGCTGCTAAAGAGGGAGTCGAAATATCATTCCGTGTCCTTAGTGATTTGGCTGATGCAGTTGAACATCGAGGCCTCAAGAAATTGACTGCTAAGGAGGCTTCATCAGTCATCAGTGAGGTTATCAGTGCAATGGATAAAACCGTAGTAGACCCATTTGAAGCAGTTGGGATTGTTACTGCTCAGTCCATAGGTGAACCAGGGACACAGATGACCATGCGTACTTTCCATTATGCAGGTGTTGCAACTGTTAACGTCACTCAGGGTTTACCAAGAATTATTGAGATTGTCGATGCACGTAAGCAATCATCAACACCTACAATGAGAATTCATTTAGATGATAAGTTGAGGGATGATGAAAAGGCGGTCAGAAAGTTGGCTGCAGCACTTGAAATTACAGATGCCAAAGATATTGCAGTCATTGAAACCGATGTTACTCAGCGCAGAATTACATTAAAGTTGATTCCTGCAAACATGAAACAGAAGCATATCACTCCTATTGAAGTCAAGGAGATATTGAGCCGTAGACTACGTTTGTTCATTGATGCAGATAAGGAGGTCAGGCCCAAGATTTTGACAATCATTCCCGGTCGTAAGAAGGAATCAGATGAGGTTCAACCAAACTATACTGAATTGTTAGCTCTTGAGGAGAAGATCAAGACAATGCGCCTCAAAGGTGTGGCTGGTATTGAAAGGGCTAATACCCAAAAACATTCAGAGACCGGCGAGTATTACATCGCAACTATTGGTAGCAACCTATCTGCGATTAGTGATTTTGAAGGCATTGATAGAGCACGTACTTACACCAATAATATCACAGAAATCCATCAATATCTAGGTATTGAAGCAGCACGTCAAGCCATCATCAACGAGTTAATACTTACTCTCAATGATGCCCGTCTTGATGTTGATGTACGCCACTTGATTACTGTTGCAGATGTGATGACAAGCGAGGGTGAAGTCCGCGCAATCGGTCGTCATGGTGTATCTGGTAACAAACATAGTATTCTTGCCCGTGCCGCCTTCGAAGTTACAGTCAATCATCTGTTGCGCGCTGGAATTATTGGTGAGCAAGATGAACTTGCTGGAGTTGCTGAGAACATTATTGTCGGCCAACCGGTAGCACTAGGAACAGGTAGTGTAGAATTGTTCTACATTCCCGAGGATGCTTGATTAGAGTCCCGCCATGAGATACAAATGTGGAGTATGGAGGAATAATAATGGATATTGTAAAACAACTGAAAATGGCATTGAAGAGTGGAAAGTTACTGTTTGGTCAAAACCAAGCTGCTGCGGCTTGTGCCCATGGTGAAGCAAAATTAGTCATCATGGCTGCTAACTGTCCAGCAAGTTTTGTAGACGATTTACACACCAGTCATCCAGATGTACCGATGCATCGCTTGATGATGGTTAACAGAGAACTTGGTGCCGCCTGTGCCAAGCCATTTTACGTTAGCACCATTTGTGTAATAGATGCAGGTAACAGTGATTTGTTGTCACTAAAAAGCAATCTTGAGTGATTTTCGGCATTTATTATTCTCCATAATATTAGCCATCTACGCCTCTTATAGAGGCGAGCATTGATGTGCCCATGTAGAGGCCGCTAATCAATGTCGATTTCAATTCCCTCAGTTCTTGAAGAACTTGGGATAGGTATCAAACCCTCAGGAATAGTTTGTCGAACACCAGGTATTAACTGCCTAGGGGCAATTGAATCAATAATTGATGGGGAAATAAAATGCCCTGTATCAATTGGTTCGTTTGTGTGGCATGCAGAACCCGGGTGGGCTCCAATAGACAGGATGGAACTTGAGCGTTGGTTGGTTGATTCTCCGGAAGGCTCACATTGGTTGATTTCAGAGAGGCGTCTCCTAGAATTAGAGAGGGTTCCTTCTAGAAATCAACTTGAATTGATAATTTGGGGCTCAGATGATCTCGCTCAATGGTTGGGGCATGCAATTTTATCAGATAAACTAAAACTATCTATCAATAAATATTCTTCACAATCAATGAGTACTATTTCTGATAGAACCGAAAAATCAACACCTCCACCAAAGCAAGCAACCACCTTGAAACCTAAAGTTATACTAACAGATTGGTTATCTCAGAGGGGATATGAAAGACTGCCCGCTAGAGCCGTTTTGCTAGAAGGCAGAGAATGGGATGTTGATGGCTTTTTAATTGGTCCAGAAGGGGGTAGAGAGAGAAATAGATGGACCCTCATAGAAGATCCTTTCACCAATGAAATAATTAGAAAGGGTGATGTTGAAACATTACCTTGTGCTCCTCATTTAGAAAGGATAAGCCCTAGTTATTGGAAAACACGAGAGATGGTTCGTTCAGAACTAACTACAGTGTGCCAAGAAAGGAGGCATTTGAAGATTAGTCAGCAATCATCTGATGGAGAAATTCAAGGAAGCATTCTACACTGGTGGCGTATTGATGAGGGTGCAGCAGAATTGACTAATTCCCCACTATTAATTCCTGGTTGGGAGGTAGAGTTTCCTGACTTAGGTTGGATGTTGGTACATGGATTAAGCGGGGAAACCCTAAATTTGCCTAGCAAAAACTGATGGCGATGAATTTTGTCAATTCAGATTAATCGAAAAGAGGGCCCAATACAGTTACTCCGCCAGGGCTTATGTCGATAGCCTGTTTTTCCATGCTATGTCTGATATGGCGCATCTTCTCAATCTGCATAGTTCTAACAATCTTACCATTTCTTCTATCAAGGCCAAGGTTGATGATTCCATCTGCAATGAATCCTTCATTGCCTTTAAGTTCAGCAAATTCGCCTGTATTTCTTTCAGTAATAATGAATGTGTAAAGACCTTGACTTCGAAGAAAATCGAAAAAGCCGAACATTTTCTTTCGCATTTCTTCATCTACGCTAGTTAAACTGTAAATTGCACCAAGGCTGTCGAGGATGAAAACAGAGAATTGATCGCCCCTTTCTTCTTTGAAATGTTGTATCATACGTCGGGTGAATTTTAGGTAATCCATGGCCTCATTTTCTTTTCTTAATTCAGTCAAATCAGTTATTTGTAGATTGGGGGGCAATTCCAAACCCATAGAATTGCAGGTTTTCAGTAAACTATCAACAGTTTCCTCGACTGTGCAGTATAGTCCAAACCCTCCAGTACGTCGAAGATGGTTAGAAATTATTGAGAGTGAAAAACTTGTTTTCATGGAGCCAGGTGGTCCAGTCAATAGGCTAAGATATGGGGGGCTAACATCATGGCTAATCACTCTCTCCATTCCTGTAATACCGCCGATAAACATCTCAATCGGCCTACCCATTTTGTCTTTGGTCTTAATCGTTATCTCAAATGGTACTAGTAATAGTGTTAGTCTCGCCAAATATCTATCACTTCAAGTAATCATAGTCGTTAAATGCCCCCTCTATCTCGAAGGAGTGCGCAGTACCGGCAGTTTGTAGTCGTGTGAATGGATTTGGAGGCTTGTGATAGATGCAAAAGGCATTGAAACAAATTGAATCACAAGCAGAATCATACATTCAAAAGCATCAGAAACAACGTGATGAGTGGAACGCTAAAGTTGTTGAAAACCGCTCACGCAGAGACCAAATAAATGGTCAAAAACGTGAATTATATGATGAAATTGAGCGGCAGAGAACTGTACGAGATAAAGAGAATACTAGGGCGCGTGAGGCCAAAGTTGAGAGAAAGAACGCTAACGAGAAATATTTTGCTCTCCGTGAAGAATTATTTGGCCCAGAGGTTAATGATCGCAATAGGGGTAAAAAAGGAGATAGCCCTGAATTTATTAAGAAAAAGATGAATAATCTAGAGATGGCTCACATGACGGGCCAAATTAAAGATGCTAAATTCTCAGAACAGATGAAATCATTATCACGTAAATTGAAAGATTTAGAAGCAGCCAAGAAGGTGAAATCAGTTTCTGGTGATAATGCTGAATTGGATAGGCTGTATGAAGCTAAAGAAGCCGCCCACAAAGAGGTCATTGAATCTGCTGACGCCGCTCAAGCTGCTCACGATTTGATGGGCAAATTACGTGATGAGACCAAACGCATGAATAGTGAGCATGAAATGGCACATCGTGCTTTCATATCTGCAAAAACAGAGGCGGATGAAGAGCATCAACATTACATTGTGGCCATGCGATCCGCATACAGTGCTAGACATCTGATGAAAGCAGCACAGGATCGTGCTGATGGAATTCAACCCTCCAAAGCAGATGCAATTCCTCAAAATGTTGATTTGATGAGTGCTTTGATGTCAGGTCAACAACTTTCTACTGAGCAAATCATGGCTATGCAAAGAAAAGATTGAGGGTGATTATTTTGATTAACAATTCAGATATTTCTGACATTTTAGATGATTATGATCGCATGAAGTTACGAATTGGAATGACTGCTAGTCATTCTGCGTTGGATATTTGTGATGGCGCTATTGAAGAGGGATTTCCCACAGTAGCTTACTGTCAAAAGGGAAGGGAGAAGACTTACTCACAATACTTCAAGACTCAACGAAACCAAGCAGGCCGCGTTGTAAGGGGGATGGTTGATAAGGCAATTGTTCTGAATCGTTTTGATGATGTCCTAAATCCTTCATTTCAACAGAGTATGAGGGAAAGAAATGTGGTTTACATACCAAATCGTTCATTCACTTCTTACTGCGGAATTGGTGCGATTGAAGATGATTTTCGAGTACCTCTGTTTGGCAGTAGAAATATGCTGAGGATGGAGGAGCGTACTGAAGAGCAGGATTACTATTGGATCCTAGAGCAAGCAGGGCTTCCTTATCCTGAGGCCATAGATGATCCACAGGATATTGATTGTTTGGTGATTGTAAAACTTCACCATGCTGAGAAACAATTGGAGAGAGGATTCTTCACCTGTGCATCATATGAGGAATACGAAGAAAAATCCCAAGCATTACTCAAGCAAGGAGTCATTGATGATGTAAGTCTTGCAGGTGCAAGAATTGAAAGATATGTGATAGGGCCTGTATTCAATTTAAATTTCTTTTACAGTCCTTTAGAAGAAGAAAATAATAAGTTAGAATTGTTGGGTGTTGATTGGAGATTTGAGTCAAGCCTTGACGGCCATGTTCGCCTTCCGGCACCTCAACAGATGACGATGCCAATACATCAACAAATTCCTGAAATGACAGTGGTGGGACATAATACTGCGACAATTCGTGAAAGCCTACTAGAGCAGGCTTTTGATTTAGGTGAGAAATTTATTGATGCCAGTAAGGAACATTATGATCCGGGAATAATCGGTCCATTTTGTCTACAAACTTGTATTGATAAGGATATGAATTACTACATCTATGATGTTGCACCTAGACTCGGTGGGGGTACAAATGTTCACGTAAGTGTTGGACACCCGTATGGAAATGCTACTTGGAGAAAACCAATGAGCAGTGGGCGTAGGATTGCAATGGAACTTCGTCGTGCAGTTGAGCAAGATAGACTAGATGAAGTATTAACTTGAGTAACTAGTTGATTCTAAGACATCAACGGCCTAAGATGGCTTATTCCTTCGTTCATTAAACGGCGAACTAAGCCGAGGTTAGCTGCTTCATCTAATTGAGAAACTAATGCATAATTCATGTTCACGTTAGATATCGCCAATGTTCCAGCATCTCCAATTATCGTGACAGTTTTTGGCTCACCTAAGTTTACATTTGCTAGAACGGAAACTACACTTTCTAGCATTGATGGAAGTAGAGAGGAAGTTGCCTCAAGATATTTCGCTGGCGCTCCAGATATTTCTTCAATAAATCCTTCTTTGGTGGTAATCGCACACCAAATAACGCCCTCCAATGAGGCGATTCTCTCGACAATCTCACTCCTCATGATTACTCCGCAGCATTAGCGGTCAATAAAACAAGTTGGGTAGATTTGCCTAGTCATCCCTTCTCTTGAAGGAGCGAGCAACGCCTCGATGTGCTTGCGCTCTTTTCCTGCCACCACGTCGTCCTTTCTTCTTTTTCGGTTTAGATTCCTCGGTGGATTGCTGTAATTGAGAAATCCCACCACTCTTCAGTAAACGGGCCATGTCCTCAACTGAAAGAGCTCCTCCGCTTACGGCATGTTCTCTCAAAGAATTAATTCGCATTCTCACTTTAATTCCACGTTCTTCGTCCCCTTTACGAATTCTAATAAATGAATCAAGACGTCCTATTTCACGTTTTAATTTCTTCAATTCTTTTCTATTTGCTCTGATGGAATCAAGCATTTTCTCAATTCGCTTATTTAGGTTCTTTTCCTCTTTCCTGTTGATTGATATTCCGGAAAGACGAGGATTCTCTTCTGATGCTTGCTCAGATATTTCTGAACTATCATCCTTAAGTTCATCTAGTTTTTTTATAGTATCTTTCTGTGCTCTAATTAGGTCAACGAACTTTTTATGTGCAGCATCTGATTGTTGTTTCAATTTGTGCATTTCTATTAATTCAAAGAAAAAGGAAAACTTCTGTATTTCGTGTGGCAGTTGTGGTGCGCGTGAGGCATCATCTCGAATAGTAGTCAAATCTCTCCATGTACGCATTAGCAATTTCTCAATAACATTAGATGGTGGCCCTACTCTCTCATTGATGTTGTCGCGAAGGGCCTTTTGCTCGTTAATTTTTGGTGTTCGCCCTCTCAATTCGGTTAGAAGAGATTGCCTTTCTTTACTCATTTTCCCTGAGTGACCTAGGGCATTTCTTAGTACCTGAACTGTGGAGATGAGTGAACTTCTCTCACTCTCCATAGAATCTAGTTGTGATTCAATTGCACGTGCTGAGGATTTGTTGTCATTCAAACGATCTTCTAATTGATGTGTTTCTAATCCGCGTAAATCTTCGAAGAAATCTCTGTCACTGCGACCCTTACGACCTTTCTTTCTTCCCTGACTTTTCTTTCCTTCGTTACTCATTCTTCTTCACCCCCTGATTTTTCTTTGGGTGGTGGCCTAGGCATACTGGAAGTTTTTCCTTCAGAAACAAATCTTGCTGCGGCGAGAAGGTCTCCGGTTCCATCTTTTAAGTCGCCAAATCCGTTATCAATTCTATGATTCCAATAACTGACAATATCGTCCGCAGAGGATAGCAGTGATTTCGATCTATTATATTGCCCATAAGCAATTTTCTGTACATCTCGATGCTCTTCGTACTTTGTATGATGCTCTTCGCTAATTTTTGCGAGTTCTACTAATTTTTCATGTGATGAATTAGCGGCATCAAGTAGTTCCCGATGCTTCTTCCATCCTTCTTGATATTCTTTCATTTCAGGGTCTGATTCTATGCGATTAGCAACCCATTCTTCATGCGAGCGAGTTAATTCTCTCATTTCTTTAAGCAATTTCCGCTCGCTGTTGATATCAAGCGCAGAAGTTTCTAGTTTTTCATCTAAATCCGCCAACTTACTAGCCAGTTTCTCTTTAGCCCATCCTGGATTTGGATTTTTCAAACGATCTTCTGCGATTAGTGACTTTCGTAGTTCAGATAATTTTACTCGCAACTCTTTTGCTTCACTATGAGATGAATTGCGGTTTTGCTTGAAATTTTGGACATTATTGGTGGCTGAATCCCTTCCTCTTAGAGTTTCTTCTACTAAAGGATTTAGATAATCTAACTCTTTTTTCCTTTCCCGAATGATTTCAGGTAATACCTCTACCAATTCATGTCTGCGGGCAATAATCGCTTGTGCCACTTCCTCTGGAGTCATGGCAAGTAGTGTACTGACATCCATAGGCAGTCTGTCGAACCAACAGTATTTGATAAAGTTAGGCTTTTGTTGGTGTTTGACAGTAAAGGTCATTCAACTGGCTTGTAGCACGCAGTAGGTATGAGGGGCTCCTATGCGCGGAGGTTCGCGGCGATAGTGGGGGTTTTGTTCGTATTTCTACCATTATTGGCAACAGTTTCGGCATCAGGTCAAGGGTTGCTACTAGATTCCACCACTATTACAGTATTAGGTGATATGGAGGTTGGTCCCGGGGATGTCAATATCTCTATTGATGTTGAAGCACACGATGTTTCAGCTCTTGGCTCGCTTAACTTTACTTTGGTTGAGGGCATGAATACTCTAATAGCAAGCGAAAATATATCATTAAATCTTAGTTCTGGAGAGATTTTGACCATACAGTTCAATGTTTCTCAATTACCAGTTGGTCAATATACTTTGGATTTACAACTATATGGCGATGTGGGGATTTCTGGAGGGAATTATACCGATCACATTAGCCAATTTGTGAAGCGATTGATTCCCGCAAACCCAGTGGTTGGGGGGGAGGGTACATGGCTTGTAACTCCAGTAAATCTCGATAGCGGTGAGGTCAGTGGCAATGGTACCTTCCGAGATGGGGATGGTGGCTGGGCACTGATCCCTGTGGCAAATTCAGGTGAGGTTGAATGGAATGGTTCTCTTGGTTTTTCACTAGATGGTGGAGATTACCAATATCAAAATATTACAGTATCCGCTCTGTCATCGTTTTCGGCTAATTTCACAATACCTCAGTTGAGTGAAAGTAATGCGGTGCTTTTGAACGCCAATCTTTCAGGCACGATAACATCGAAATCAATATTGGTAGGCCCTCCACCTCTTGCTAGGTTGAATCTAGCAGCAGAGGTGAACAATTCTAATGCGAGCCTAGGGGATGAGGTGATATGGACCCTTAATGTGAGTAACAGTGGTGAAGTTGGATGGTCAGGGGGACTTGTTTGTACGTTTTCTAACGGCTCACTTTACTCTGATACGCTTTCAATTGGTGTAGGTTCCTTTGAATTGAGACAAATCTCTCTTTCAGTGAGACCTGGTGATTTATTTTGTGATTTGCAAGGTTCAGCCAGACTTCATGATGATTCTGTTACAACATCACTACATGTTTACAATATGGATGCAGCCCATTTCTCAACAGCAGGTAGTACAGGTTTAGCAGTAGAAGGCTCAAATTACCATGTTGGAGATTTCTTAGATGCCACGATAATTGTTCACAACGGTG
>DASCSU010000002.1:0-30816 GCA_034399495.1 Candidatus Thalassarchaeaceae archaeon | reverse complement strand
CAACATCGATTTGGCATCGTAATTCTTCAGGACTAAGTCCAACAGTGTAACCAGGGAGTGATTCGAGTTTATCGAGCGTCCCTCCAGTAAATCCTAATCCACGTCCAGATATCATCGGAACTTTTGCTCCACAAGCAGCTAGGGCTGGAGCTAAAGGCAATGACACCTTGTCTCCAACACCTCCCGTACTATGCTTGTCAACCACCAAGTGTGCTAATTCTTCAGGCCATTGCATGACCATGCCAGAGTGGAGCATAGCGTGAGTTAATTCTACAGTTTCATCTTTGGATAGGCCATTATCAAAAACGACCCGAAGCCAATCTTCTACCTGTTTGTCAGATAATGAACCATCAACAATGCCATCAACAGTACTTTGGATATCTGAGGTCATTCTTCCCTCTCTCCCAAAGTCACCTAGTTTTCTTGTATCTCACCTACTGATTCTCATTATCGTAGTATTCGCGAAGTTGCTCTACTGTCCAACCAGAATTGAGTGCATCCTGGACCTGCTGAGGTGTCCATTCTCCAAATTGGAAACCATCTAACAGAGGTGCGCCATGAACTCCATCATGTCGTCCAATTGTATTGTCTCTACTGGAGAGTATTTTAGGTTCGTCTGAACCAGAGCCGTCCAATATGGGGGCATCAGTTGGAGCAGTGTCAATAGGTGCTTCAGCATCTTCTATATTGTCAGCGTCAAATGCCATTTCTTGTGCTGTGCTTGCTGAGTCCAATAGTTTGTCCGTGACCACTCCAGTAGCGTGTTCTCGACCACCTAGTAAGACAGCAATTAATGCAATAACAAGTAATACCATAGCCACTCCTACAATCCCCAGTAGGACTCTTGCAGCGGTAGAGTCTAGTGGGTCATCTGCTTCAGGAATCTGAGGGCCAGTAGTTGTGACATTATCTTCACCATCACCTCCGCCTTCACCATTTCCAGCGAGACTTGCTCCACATTCAGTCTCCTCGCCATCAGGAATGCCATCGCTATCGGCATCAGTGAAATGGATTGCATCACTAGATGAAATTCCAGTAAGTGTTGCGAACATCAACTCGTCTAGGTCATTCAAGCAGTCGCCATCAGTGTCAGCATTGTTTGGATCTGCGCTGACATTCATTTCTCTAAGGTTGTCTAGTCCATCACCATCAAAGTCATGTGATTGCTCAGGAATTGGACTACCCGGAACAATTGATGAAGTACGATTTAGTCCATGGGCAATTTCCCATTTGTCTGGCATATTGTCTCCATCTGTATCGGTGACATCATCAACTCGGTTCCAATCATCTTCAAACGAGTTTAGATACCACTGGGCTAAATCTGAGTTATGGATTACAACACCCATTTCACGATTTCTCAGTATGGCATTTGAATTCCAGTTTATGGATGAGATTAGAACAGACTCACCATCAACAATCACTCCCTTGTTATGGAGTTTGACAATTCTTTCAGCAGGGGACATCAGAATTGCAGTTGCATCATAGCCATCAGTTCTATTCCATTGATTATTGAAATGATTAACCACTTCTCTAATGTCGCTACTGTATGAAACATAGTATCCGTTGATTAGTAATCTTACTGCAACCCCTCGCTGTAGGGCTCTTTCAATAGCACCGACAAGGGGGTTTTCATCGCCAAAGCCCCAATGCCAATCCATGTCAAAACCTTGTAGAGATAGTTCAATACTAGTGTCTGCAGAGTCAAGAAGTGAAATGATACCAGAGATGCAGTCATCGGGACAGGTGAATACTTGACCAGAGAAATCACCAGTGATTATTGGTATAGGTTCTGTGGGTGGGATAGGGTCTAGACCAGTTGGGCCATAGGAGGTCCATCCAATTGGCTTACCTGTTTCAGGGTCATTAGGGTCGTATTCGATTAGGTGTTTGTGACTGGTATTTTCATCCCATAACATTCGGGTTAGGAATAATTGTGCAACATCTTCAGAGTTGATGATTAGACCCCAGTCACGGTTAGATGACCAGTTTGAAGGAGGGAAAGTTGATGTTTTCACATTACCAGAACCAATCCAAACTGAATTGTCATCCCTTACTGCTACTTTGCTGTGGATGTATTGGTATGGTGCTGGTGGCGCATCTTCACCTCGAGGGGTGCCCATCCAATGAACATTAATTCCAGCGGCGTGCATCTCGTAGGCCATACCTCGGACCTTAAGCAAATCCTCACTCTCTTCTACAGGATTTTCTTCAACGATAACAGTTACATTGACATCTGCTTGAGATAATTGAATCAATTTTTCAATTATATCTTCACTCATTAATTCATAAGTATGTATGTGTAGTTCAGTGTTTGTGCTATCTAACCATTCCATGAATTGGTATAGTGCACCATCAGGTGATGCCATTGGTTCTAGGGATCCTGAGGTGGAAAAGACTCCCGAATCACAGAAGAGACTTGCACCAAGGCGAATCCATCTCATCTCCCAATCAGCGCTTGTGTTTGTATCATTCATGAGATTACAACCATCGCCACGCATGAAAATGAGTCCTTGGAAACTCGCTGGTGGTGTTGTAATTGATGGTCCGCTCCAACCATCTACATTTGTTGTTCCGTCCCCGTAAACAACAGTATCAGCCACTATGCCACCTGGTGAAACTAATTGCATGGATGAACCAGAGTCATACATCCATAGAGTATAGTCCATGACGTCATCCATGTCTACAGCATCTATCCCCCCATCTTCTGAAAGATTTCCAGCTGCTTGGGAGAGTACAATTGCTTCACCCGGTTGTAGGATGAGTGTGTTGAATAGGGCAGAATTAGTTGTCCCATCATTTTTTGTCCTTACCAACTGCCATCCAGCAAGATTTAGAATGCTATTTCCCATATTGGTTATTTCAATGAACTCATTATCTCGGTTATGCACTTGTCCGGGCATTATTCTAGTGAACCAAACAGGGTCTTCCTCATCCCAAGGCGTTGGTGTAGGGTTTTCTTCACCCGGTGATGGCCACATAGTGTTCAACCAAGGTTCGGACCATGCACTTGCATCGCCCTCCATGCTTCTACAGTTTTCTGAACTAGTCCAAATGATTTCTTGACGAATGTCTCCGTTAGGATCACGTAGGTCTATGACCTCATCATAATTGCTCAATAGCGCATTATTTTCTGGGATAATTACTGCGTATTCACCTGCGCCTAGATTCCACCAGTCAGTAGGTTCGTAGGCAACTCCAGCCGAGTAGTGTCTAAGGTATGTGTCTCTTAGAACAAGCACATGGTCAAGACTTTCATCTTGATTATGACTACCAATCATCCAACGAGAGATATTGATAGGCGAATTAGTTGGGTTGTGAATTTCTAACCAATCTCCCTCAATACCCATATTTCCTTCTACACATTGTGGCATGATTTCACTTACAACCAATTGAGTTGAACCCGTATAAGGGTCTTCAAAACTAGGATTTTCTTCTCCGGGTGTAGGGTAAGGTGAAGGTACCCAATTACCAGATTCATCAAAACCTTCGACAAGAGTTGCGTTCTCTGGTGTTAGGGCGTAAGTAAGAGTCTGTGTTATTTCTCCACTTGGATTGACAAGTGATATGACAGAACCGCTGTTTCGCATAGTCATACTGGTAGCATTTTTCCATACTGCGAGGTATTCCCCTGGCCCTAGTTCCCATTCGGATGGGTCGCTCTCGTTCATACCGGGGATGGTTAGGGAATTGAGTGTTAGTGAACCCCCGCCCTCCGCACGAATCTTCCAACCTTGGAATGAAGTAGTATTATTTCCGACATTGACTATTTCCACCCATTCGCCTTCTGGATAGTGGTTACTATCTGATCCAATTGGGTCAGGCATTATTTCTGAGATGCGGAATTCAGCACTTTCATTTACAGAGCTGCCAATTTGGTTGGGGTTGGCAGTTGCAGGCGTAGACCAACTTGAGGTCATCAAGTTCTGGGACGGTAGGTCAGGGTCAGTTGGGACGACGGTCTTGTTGTCGCCGGGGTTTGCACTCCAACTTACAGAATCAACAATCACTCCAGTGCTGTCCAATAGGGAAACGGTGTCACCGTTGACAAATAATTCAGCAGTTGCTGGAATTGGAAGGACTACATATGAGCCTGCTTCAATAATGCTACCAGCGCCCGCATCGCGGTCTGCGAATCCAGAATCCAATGATGCGCTTTGGCCAGTACCAGTAACAATTCTCCAACCCGCTACATCGATAGAGGGATTCTCTCCTCTGTGAGAGAATTCAATCCATTCACCTTCGGGGTATGCCTGTCCACTGTTAGTTGCGTTCACAAGAACCTCGTTGATTCTAACAAGGCTACTACCATTGACACTCAGAGCATTTGCTTCCCCGGGTGTGGGGAAAAGGGCATTAGTCCAAGAACCTGTTCCGATTGCAGGTGCAACAAATGAATGTCCAATTTCACCGTTGCTTGAGTAATTAGCAGCAGACACATATTCTCCTGCAGGGTTTACTAGGAAAGCAGAATCGCCTCCATTATTGAATACCCCATAAGATTTGAATCCGTTTATGGCGACAACTCTGTACTCGCCTGGATCGATAGAATCAGAGGTAGCATAGTCGACAAGATGTGTGTCATTAATGTTCAATGTGTTACCAGTCAAATCTTTTACAGACCAGCCAGCAAGGCTGATGGTTGTAATTCCTGTATTTTCTATCTCTACCCATTCACCGCCTGGGAAAGTAGAGTTATCAGCACTAGGCCAAGCATCTGCTAATAATTCACTAATTCGCAAATCACTGGTATTCCATGTGGGGCCAGTACTGCTTCCACCTCCACTATTTGCTTGTCCTGGAGTCAAACTGTTCGCTGGTTGCCAATCAGAAGTGGGTGATGATGAGGATTCAATTAGTGATGCACCTTGAGATACAGATGTACTCCAAGTGGCTTCGTGAACCTGTGTACCTGTAGAGTCGTATAACTCAACTACGCCTTGTCCATTGGTCATGCAGAATCCACAACTACCTCCATCTCCATTCCTTGCAATTACCATATAGCCTCCAGCGGCAATAATCAAATTTTGCGCATTTTGAGGCCAAACAACAGTTGCAGGTGAAGAACTAATTGAGAAATCCAATTGTCTGTTACTATTGCCATAATGATCACGCAAATACCAACCAGTCATGTCTACAGAAGAGGTTCCAGAATTGTGAATCTCAACCCATTCCCCAGTGGTCCAATCACTAGGTCCGACAGCATCAGTTTCTGAACCAACTGCATTTACGAATAGTTCTGAAAGACATAGGGTGCCTGAGCAGGCTGAACTTTTGGCTCCAGCATCATCAGTTTCCTCTGATGGCTCTAGCATAGCCAATTGTGGGCTTAGGAGCATCAAAATCAGAATTAGAATCGGTATGAAATATTCTCGGCGCATGGCAATCACTCAACTACGAGTTCTACGACCTCGCTCAAGGCTATTACAATTATCACCTTCGCAATTGTGATTATTTACGCAAATCCGAATTTATCCACTTTAGCAGCAAAAGTGTAAATCATAATTGGTACGAGGATAATTCCCATTCCATGACTTCGTCTTATCCCTATTCTTGGAGGCATTAAACCTAGTACTGTGCCAGTAATTAGGACCCCCATCCCAATCCATCCAGTGGTCATCCATGAGAGCAGAGCGATGAAGATAAGTACGCTCATGACTAGGGTGCGGAGAGGGATGATTTCATGCAATTTCAACATCGCTTTACCTATCTTCATCATGAGTGGCACAGAAATCAAACCAGCACCAACTGTAACAGCAATCAGTTTGATGAAATCTGGCGGCGGCTCTACCCCAGACCAGGGGTCGATTGGATACATCATATTGAGAGCAAGTGCTGCCCCTGAACGAGGCCTTCCTACTAGGTAAAGGAAGGCCAAGACCATCACAGTAACTGCTGTGTTAGTGGCCGATAGAATTGCGATGACTTCTAAGTCCTGTTTACTGGTTTGCAACTCTAAATCAAGATCGGGTGAAATTGCTCTCTCTTTTCTTGCCTCATCAAGCATAGCCAATTCTACATCAGAAAGGGGTGCCCCAGCTACTGCCATTGCTCCTGATTCATCTGATAGTAGACTGCTTTGTTCATATTGGGAATCAAGTTCTGATTCAGCACTTGCTTCAGCAGCTTTTCTTCGAGATAATGCTTGCATTGCTGGATGTTGGGTTTGCCCCGGGCCAAATTCGAAATCCGCAGGAATATAATCAGGGTCTCTTAATTTGCCGAAGAAATTACGCACAGTCATGACTACAACAGTTGCTTGGGCTGCAGTCATTCCTGGCAGAATTGCCATGACTGAAGCACAAATTGAGGAGAGGAAGCATGGGATAATTAAAGGTCCAGCAGGTGGTATTTCCCAATCATCATCCTGTTCAGGCATTTCAGAAGTGGTGACGTAAATGTCAATTAGATTTGCAATTCCAAAAAGCCCCGCAAGTCCTGGCATCAGCATCGTTCCTCCCGAAGAGCCACCCGGGAGTCCGACTGGAGAACTAGCGGGCAAGGTGAACACAGCCCAGCCATAAAATCCACTGAGTAGGAAGAAAGAGCCTGCAGCGATTATTCCAGCAACATTTGAACTGTCTGAAAAACTGAAATCAAATTCTTTACCAAACAGATTGATTTTCCATTTTTGGCTAAAGTTTTGCATCCACTTAGGCCAAGCCAACCTAGTTGATTCAGTCAAAATAAGGAAGGATGAAATTGCAAGTAATAGATATGGGAGTATTTCTCTACTCTCTTCGTAAAATCCTAATCCGGGGTTTTCTCCAAACAGAAATCTAGCGAATAATAAAAGTGGGATTGAAAGAAGTAGGCCTAGTTGTGAACCGCGCGCCGAATATGCTACTCCCTGCGTTGCTTTACCTGATAGCAACATACGGTGCCCAGGTAACAGTGCTAGTGCAGTATCTCCATCAGGTGCGCCCAAAAGTGCCCCCGGGATGTAATTTAGAAAGGTGTGAACGGTTCCCATTGAGACGATAATAGCGGCTACGGCAGAGAGGGGGATTCCTAGTCCAATGGCCAAAGGGGATAGGCTAACAGCAATCATCGCTACATTGTTGACGTGAAAACCTGGAATCAGCCCAGTCATACAACCAAAAAATACGCCAATGAAAAATGCGCCCATCAGCCAAAGCCAATCAACCATCCACAATTCCATTTAACCATCTCCAAATGTAATTAGCGTCGGTCGAGACAAAGTTGAACTTCTCTTTCAATGACATTTTCAGAAGTTGTAAGGCGCCCACTCCAATCTAATGGAGTCTCATCTCCAGCAGCACTTTGGGTAGCGAGTTCTGTTCCATCGCCTAGCAAGCAGAGTCTTTCACCTAATTGGGTACCTTCGCGATTAATCCACATAGTCCCATTATCTTCAGTAACATATCCATTAATCTTGACTAGTTTATTGATTTCCCATTGCCAGTCGTCAAAACCTTCTATCCAAGTTAGAGTTACTATTGGTATAGGGTAATCCTCCCAAATTGAGATACTGTGTACTTGAAGTAGAAGTCGGGCATCTACACTATCCCAAATCAGAGTTGCTGAAACATTTACTTTTGTACCAGCCTCTATCCAGTTTGCTCTGGCCCCTTCTAACTTAATTCTCATTTTTGTTGAACGAGAAAAATAATCTGGGCCATCTGCAAGATATCCCTTGTTGTAGTCGGGCGAGATTGGGCTGTCAATCCAACCAACTAGGTCCAATGTTTGGTTGCGGTAGGCATTGGGGTCCCTGACTAAATCGGAAAGTGGTGTTGTAGGTCCACCTGAATCACCTGTTGGATTGATGATGTCAGTTGACTGGCCATGATCTAGACATAGTTGAATTCGTTCTTCCTCCCAAACTAATCTGCCATTGAAATCTTTTGATTCTCCTTCAATATCCTCATCTGTAGGCAATAAGCATAGTTTGTTTGTCTCACCCGGGCCCATAATCCACCATTCACCACTATCATTGGCAACAGTCCCTTCAATTGTCACTAAACTCCCAATGTCATACGACCACGAAGTGGAATCGCCACTCCATGAGAGTCGCTTCGCACCAGCTGGATGGAGAATCTGAATCTGTGAGGCATGCGTCTGAAGTTGCCAACGGAAATCACGTTCTGACCAACGTACCCAGCCAGTAACCATGATTTTCGAGCCGGATTCATAACTCTCGTTCAATCGCCCTTCAATAGCCACGGAGATGACATGGTCAGCACTGCTGTAGGATGGATGGTCCATCAAACTAGAAATTTGCCGTGTCACATTTCCTTCAAGTACATCGCCAGAATAACCTACTAGGGAAATCAAATCCCCATCAAATGCGGCTGGATCGTGAGATACACCTGTTAGATTCACATTGTGTACCTCTGGGACCCAATCCTTGTCCCACTGTACTGCTCCAGCGCCTTTTGAATTAAGGAAAATTCTTCCGTTCCATTCAGTTACAGCACCTACTACCTCAATCAGAGTCCCTATGGGGGGTAAGAAAGGAGAGGTTTCAACCCATTTTATTTCACTGACATTGAATCCATCTTCAATGAGAAGGTCAATTTGATCAGAACCACTACCGTATGGGTCATGGACATAGGAAATTAGTTCCCCTCTTATTTTTACATTCTCACGAATATGTAAATGTAAATCTGCAATTTCGACGACATCAGGTTCCCTAACAACCGCATAGAAATTCATTACGCTAACAAGTAGAACACTCAGGATGAACATGGCCCACAATTTGCCCATGCGACCGCACAGGAGGGTCATCCGCTTGAAGGTTGGGCAGGGAAACTGTGTTTTTCAAAGCCAGTTCCTTGCATTCATTTCATCAACTGTGACGGCATGACACAGTTATGGCGGCGGTGTTTAGGAGTACAATTCCCGCCGCATTAATCACAACATTACTCCTTTTATCTGCGATTTCATCACCCTCATTAGATTCTCAATATGAAGTAAAATTGAGGTTTACTCAAGATGAGGGTGGTTCGGATAACCAAAGCAGCGGCAACAATAGCTCAAGTAATACTACTATTGAAGAAAACAACACTAAAAATTGGACGGCCCATCTTCCCCTTTGGAATGTAGGTGATACTTGGGTCTATAATGCAATTTTAGACGCCCAAGAAATCATTGAAGGTGAATCTAGTCTAGATGGTGCCGTATTGGATTTGTTATATGGTACTGCAACAATGGTCGTAATGGGCGTTGAGGAGATGGATGTAGATGGGGTGATTACTCCAGTGTATCGTACACAAACATCAGCCACAGTTACGGGGCAAGGTCATGATTTCCCTGTATCAAGTTTGGGAGTTACAATTGATGGTTCGATTGATGCTGATTTTGTCAATGTTGAATATTACCGTGTTGGTGATTTAGGTTTAATCTCATATGATAGACATATGATAATGGATGTTACTGCAGAATTATTAGGTATTGGTCAAACCATTGAGGTTGCAAATTATGTGGAATCAGGTTTATATTCGCCACCTTTAGAGTACTACGATTTCCCATTAGCAGAAAATGAATCTTGGAACCTTGTGACAAATTTGACTAAGACTTACACCACAATTAGTACCAGTGATTTGGTTTCACTTTCCATCCCTACTGAGCCAGAATACGATGAACAAGAGTGGTCCTATCTAATCAATGCAACAGGAAACCCAGGTGTTTCTAGTTGTGAAAATAGTACTCTTGTTTGGATGGTAGACGATGAAGATGAAGTAGAAGAATGGCGTTGGTGGTGCCCTGCTGCAAATAATTACGCAACCCGTTGGACTAGTGATATTGCTTTGAATGGAATCAATGCTACATTAGTGCTAGCAAGTTATCAATTAGCAACTCCTCAAAGAATTATATCTCTAGAGGTATCCAACAATTCCACTGCTTTGAATAGTGAAATTGATTGTTGGGTAAACATTTCTGATTCATTAGGGAATCCTATTTCGGACAAGTCTGGATACCTATATTTGACTGGCATTCAGAGAATTTCATTCATCACTGATGAGAATGGTTCTGCTCTATTACGCGTAATGGTTGGTAATTCTATGGATAATACACCAACTGCTGATGATTGGGCTACTCATGGGATTGTTGCTTATCTTCATTCTGATCAAACAGTAGGTAGCACGACTCTTACATTAGAAGGTAGTGCAATAGGGGGTTTACTGAGATTAGAGGCCAATCGTTTGGCATCTGCTGCTAGTGAAATCATGACATCCCAGTCAAAACATTTTGGTGACTCAGTACGTTTCTAGGATTCGTCCTTTTCACCATCATCTTCCACCATGGTTGTTTTAGGAATTGTACTCAAACCAAACCATGCGGCACCTGCACCTAATACTGCAATGAGAAGTAGGCAAACAAAGATAGTTGGGAAGAGCCAATTTGAATAAGAAGTTGTTTCATGGGGTTCATTCACATAATAACGGAAATCTATCAGCGTTGCGGATAGTTCCAATGTATCATCATTCCATGTTTCAGTATGTACTAAGAATCCGTCAACATTGAAGCAGTCAATAGTTGTGACATTATCGCCTAAGTCAACCCGTTCTACAGTTAGTGTGTCATGGCTCTTTTCACTTGCAACGCCATAGTAGATAACTCTCTCACCAATAACTTGGTTCAATACTTGAGATGTAGTCGAGTGATTATATTCCTCTTCAGACCATAGTCCCATGTTTTCTCTAGTTCTTTCAACACCAGTAATTTCTATGCTTTTCTCTACATCCCAAGACTCACCAATTTGCAAATTATCAGGAAATTCTCCAACCCTTCTTGTCAAAGTCACTTCACTGACTTCATGCTCAAGATAATTGTCTTCACCTCCACCTGAGAATTCAGTCACTGTCAGAGTAGTGGCGTCAAGTTTTTCCCAGCCAGCAGTCCCTCTTGATTTCCAGTGTGTCCCAGTATAGGTAATTGACATATTCAGTGTATCATTGTCGTAATTTGTCGTGTTTTCCATCCAATCTACTGTGAAATTGACTAGATGAGTAATTTGTGCTTTGATACAATCTCCAGACCATGACAATATGGTGCAGTGTTCACTTCCCATTTGGGTCACCCGCAACTCTTCTCGTTCTGTTACTTCAACGCCAAGAAAATCATCTTCACTTTCCCAATGATCAGTTAGGCTAGCTACTAATTGTTCAGTATAACCATCGTACTCAAACCAATCATCGGTTGTATATGATGGCTCGCCGATACTTTCTACAGCCCCTGATAAAGGGGTGATAAGGAGTAGTAAGGCGGCGAAGATGACGGTGAGGCGGCTTGCTCGCACGCATTGGTTCAACCGCCTCGCCCCTTTCAGCATGACGGCGGATAGGGGCACATTCAAAGTGGTTGAGCCTCACCCATAGGGTGAGCAACATGAGTGTCAACAGAGGAATTGGTGTGAAAAACATTGGATTGATGTGGTTGAGTCTTGCTGTATTGGCTATGTTTGTATTACCTGTTCTAGGTGCTGCGGCTACTATTGCAACCCCTGTGCCAGATGCTGAAGATGTACCTTGGTGGGAAGATACCATTATGGACAAAAATGGTGATAGGATTCATGATGCCATTCCTGCTGCAATTGAGAGCACAGATTATGATTGGGTTGATGATGAAGGCCGCATAGGTCTGATTGTAGATTTCGATCACCTCCCCACTGAAGCAGATGAAATACTTCTAGAGGAAGAAGTTGATTTCCGTGTTCAATTCCGATACCATCTCATTGATGCAATTGCTGGCTCAGTAGAAGTTTCACAAATTGGCAATTTATTGGAATTACCTGGTGTGGTTTTTATTGAAATTGATGGTATTTTCACAGTTCAAATGAAAGATGTCAATGAAGTTCATGGTGTCACTAACGTTTGGGATGAAACGGGTTATACTGGGGCAGGCTCTGTAGTTGCTATCATCGATACAGGGATTGATGCTGACCATGTAGGTCTTGACGACTTGGATGATGATAATTCAACAAATGACCCGAAAGTAATCGGGTTCTATGATGTTGTAAACAATGCAGGTGACACAAACGGTACCTTACATGCATACGATGACCAAGGTCATGGTAGTCATTGTGCTGGAATTACTGCGGGTACAGGTGCACCAACATATGAACATACAGGGATGGCACCTCAGGCTCAACTGGTTGGTGTAAAAGTTCTTGATGAAGGGGGTTCAGGTTCATTTGCAGGAGTTATGATGGGTATGGAGTGGACTATTGACAAACGTCATGATTTCAATATACGTGCAGCCAGTATGAGTTTGGGAGGTTTCGGTTTGATAGAATGGACAAGTTCCGAAGAAGAGAGTGTTAACCGAATGGCAAATGAAATGGTTAGAAATGGTATAGCTTTGTTTATTGCAGCAGGTAATAGCGCAGTTAGTGGTCAGATAGGTACGCCAGGTAGTGCTGAAGATGTGATTACTGTGGGTGCACTTGACAAAGACACTAAAATTGCAGTATATTCAAGTCAAGGCCCTACTGAAGAGGGTCGTATCAAGCCTAATATTGCATTTTGTTGGTTCTAATGTTGTTTCAGTAGCTTACAATTCAGGTGATGGATATACGGACATGAGTGGGACTAGCATGGCTACCCCTGGTGCTGCTGGGCTTGCTGCTTTGATGTATCAAGCGAACCCTGATTTATCGCCTTTTGATGTTCGCAATATAATGCAAGAAACAGCTACTTATCGCGATTGTTACTACATGGGCGATCCGGCTGGGATGGATGGCTGTGCAGATTTTGATACGGTTTCAATTAAACCTCGTCAAAACAATGTATATGGGCACGGTCATGTAAATTCTGAGCCCTCGGTCTCTGAAGCTGCCAACCAACTGTTTGGCATGACGCTTTCAATTAATGTAACTTCTACAACACAGGCAGAAGGCGATAATAAGGTACATGTTGGCCCAGGTCAAGAAGTATCTTTTGCAATTGTTGGAGATGGAGTTTCTAAGGTTCAATGGCGAACATGGGATATGCGTGATTACTGGTCGGACCATCCTGATTTTGATGCGGGTGATAGTGAATTTTCAATTTCTCATGGCATGATACATGACCGCTTGAAATATCTACCAGGGAATGAAGTAGTGGGCAATCAAACAATTATCGTTCGTGCAATTACTGGCAATAATGCCTCCACAAATGCTGTGGTTCATATGCATATCATGGGTGGTACCCCCATTGAGTCTAGTACGGAATCCGGCGGATTAAATGGGACAGTGTTTGTTCTAGCCACGTTAGTATTTATTTTGGCAGCGGGTTTGATAATTTCCATGCTTATGTTACAAGGAATAGTATCTACTCCAAATTGGGGGCCTTTCGGAAATGATTCAGAATACTTTGATGAAGAATCAGATGAGACAGCGGCTGAAGTAAAAGCATCTACAAGTAAAACCAAGAGTTAGTGCGGTGATTTTTTGGCACTCGCCGCCATATTGATTTCAGCCTTAGTAGCGGGAATCGCTGCTATTTTGGTAACTATGTCCATAGAGAAATGGGGCGGATTACATGGCGGGGTTCTAGCAACAGTTCCTTCAACAATTGTTCCCGCTGCCGTGGGGATTTGGCTTGCAATAGGTAATCAATCTGAATTTAGGGATGCGATGGGAATTGTCCCAATTGGTCTAATCCTCAACGCAGGTTTTCTTTACCTATGGAGAATTGTTCCTCCGTTAATTCCTCAGTGGCGTTTCTCTATTCGCTTGACAGCGATAACATTAGCCACGTTGACAACATGGGGGTTAGCCGCCGCCGCTTCTATGGTTGGTTTCAGGTTTCTCACCTCTCAGGGCATTGATTCATTTTCTATTGGTGTTGTAGCTTTATTCTTCGGTTTAGTAATTGGATTTGCATCTACCACGAAACATCGCCCTAGTCCGCGAGGGGAAAACAAAGTTGGTACTTTCACGCTCCTAATGCGTGGTGTCGCAGCCTCTGCATCTATTGGGGTAGCAGTTTGGCTTTCTAGTCTTGGAAATCCCCTTGCTAGCGGGGTGATGAGTATCTTCCCAGCAATCTTCACCACTAGCATGGTCGCTCTATGGCTTTCTCAAGGTGAAGCAGTACCTGCTGGTGCTATTGGGCCCATGATGTTCGGTTCACAATCTGTTTCGCTTTATGCTCTATTAGTTGCCCTTCTTTACCCTCGTTTTGATACTCTAGTAGGTATGTGTATTTGTTCAGTTTTAGCGTGGATAGTATCAGTTCTTTCCATCAACTTCACTGTATGGTTTTATCTAAAATCAAAGGCGAATAGTGAATAGGTGGTTTGAAAGTAACGAACAATTCCCATTCAATGACGGAGGGGTGACATTGGGCGACAAGCGGTACATTCGAGATGCCCTTCACGGCGACATCGTAATGCCCGATGATGTAAGAAAAATTGTTGATACCCGTAGTTTTCAAAGGCTTAGATATATCCAACAGTTAGCAACCTGTCACTATGCATTTCCCTCAGCGACTCACACCCGTTTTTCCCATTCACTAGGCGTATTCCATCTAGCAACAAGATTAGTCACGGATCTTAGTGAAAGATTCCCAGGGCGAATATCAGATGAGGATGCACGTTTAGTTCCAATTGCGGCACTTCTACACGACATTGGTCACCCACCTTTTTCACATATGTTTGAAACTCCTGAAGTGTTTGCTACATTTGCTGACCACGAAGAGTGGGGAAAGAGAATCTTACTTGATGAAGAGTGTGATTTATCAGGTGTCCTCAAGGAATTGCTTGGGGATAGTGGGATCGAGAGATTAATTGCAATCATGGAAGGTGATGGGGTAGAGCCATTTTTGCATGAAATAGTATCTAGTCAACTTGATGTTGACCGCTTCGATTACTTGTTAAGAGACCAGTTGATTACTGGCACTGATGTGGGTGGTTTTGATCTTGAAAGGTTGTTACGTGCTATCAATATCTCAGAGGATGGCAGGCTAGTAGTGAGCATTTATTCTATTTCTGCTGTAGAAGCTTATCTTGTTACTCGTTGGCATATGTATCAGTTAGTTTACTTCCACAAATTGAACATGCTCACTTCGGTTTACTACGTGCGGGCGCTCGTGCGGGCACGTGAGTTGCACGAGAGCGGTTCACTTCCATTGTCACTAAAAATGAGAGACATGTTATCCAATAGGAATTTGACTCCTTATCGCTATTCACAACTCACTGATTCATTCGTAATTGCTGATGTATTCCAATGGGCGGACCACGATGACCCAATTCTGTCCTGTTATGCAAAAAGGTTGTCCAGCCGTGATGATTTCCACAAACGGTTGCGAATTGAATTAGATCATCATCAGGTGGAGAAGGTTTGGGATTCTATGATGAAATTGATTGAAGAAGCAGGCTTTGATCCCGTGCATGATTTGATTCACGCACCACTGCGAAAAGAAGGATATTTGCCATATCAAGAGGGTATTCATCTAGAAGATGGCAGAGACATCATGGAGGCATCGCCACTTATTGAATCCATATCTGTTGAATTCTCTCGCTCAATGGTTTTCGTCCCTCTAGAGGTGCGCGAGCAGTGTGAAGAATTAGTAAAATCTCTCATTAATTAGGGATTTTTAGGTGGGCCCGACCGGATTTGAACCGGCGGCCACTCGGTTATGAGCCGAGCGCTCTAACCAGACTAAGCTACGGGCCCCTAGGTGTCCGTCGGCGCCATACCGTTCAAAGTTGTTCTCTCATTATTATCCCGTATGCTGAAATATGATTGATAGAGAGGGTAAGGTGATGGCACAACATAGGGTGGCCGCCTTGCTGTTTGCTATCTCTCTAATGGCACTCTCATTTTCCTTTGTTCCATCCGCCTCTGCACAACTGGGTAGTCCAAATCCAGATATTAATCTAGATTGTCCGGATTCAACTGTTGAGATTGAAGTTGGGCCTGGAGACTCTCGTGTCGGGACAGTCATCTGTACTCTTGAAAATCCTTCAATGCACCAAGAAGATGTTAACATTACAGTGGATCAATTAAATCTTGACATCGCGTATCCGGGGTCTGTTTCTGTTTCTGCTGGTAGCGAAGAGACGTTCACAATCACTTGGTCAGCAAAACCAGGGGCTAGTGTGGCAACATTAACTAGTGATGTGGAAGTGATAGTAACATCATTTGGTGTGGGTGCGCCTTGCTTAACTTGCACTTCTAAGACTGATTCTGTTAAATTGGAAATCATGCCATTTGGTAGGCCCACGATAGATATGGTGCCTCAAGAAATATCTTTAGCTCATGGTGGGGCCACTACACTAAATTTCACTGTCCAAAATTCAGGTAATGATGAGGATACATTGAGCATGGGTATGGAGAACCAGAGTGGCCTAGAGGAGTTTGGTTTCACTTTCGAATATTCAGTTAGTTCAGTAAAATTACAAGTGAATGGGACCAAGGATGTAGTCTTGACAATCACTGCGTCAAATGAAATTCTAGATGGTACTTTCACAGTATTGTTGCAAGTCTCTAGCGAGTTGGCTGAAGATGCAGGAGAGTCGTGGGTTGTGGAAGAGAATTTCAGGTTACAGTCGATTGCTGAGCAGGAGTCGTTCTTGTCTACCTCTGTCGATAATGTGCCCGCTTGGGCCGTGACTACCGCTATTGTCCTTGCAGGGCTTGGTGTTGTTGGTGCAATCGTAGTCGCTGTGAAATTAGGTATGGCTCGTAGAAGTGGAGGCAGTATTGAGTTTGATTTTGATGATGATTTTGATGATGATTTTGAATTAGATGATGAAGAATTCGATGATTTAGGCCTTGATGATTTGTGAAAGGCGAGTAGTCCAAAAACACCCTTTGCCCCCATATCCTTATAGCATAATGACGGTGACAGTTCACCATAGGTGACTACGATGAACGGAAGAGTGACTCGCAGAATGATTCTCATTCTTGCTGTATATGCATTGAGCATGTGGGCTGGTGTTGCGGCAACCAATGTCGCTGCACAAGGTGTATCCCCTAACCCCACTGTGAGCGTTTCCTGCTCTCCAGCAGCGATTCCAATCGAGGTTCATCCCGGTGCGCCAAGAACTGGAACCACCTATTGTACAGCTACCAATCCTACTCAATATGTTGAGGATGTAACCATCACCGTCACTGCTGGCGGTCTTGCAGTTGCACATCCCGGTTTAATCACAGTGGGTGCATATGATTCAGCAACTTTCGAAGTTGTGGTTCGTGGTGACAACAGAATGGCAGAAGGTAGCCGTTCAATCACTATCACTGCACGTGTTACCTCAGCTAGTGGGATGCCATGCACAACCTGTCCTTCAGTACAATCATCTGTCATGGCTACAATCATGCAGTTTAGCCGTCTCCGTGTTGAAGCTGAAGAGCCCTTCAAGCAACTACGTCCAAAGGTAGATTACATCTTTGAGTTTAAGGTCTACAACGATGGTAACGCATACGATCGATTCAATGTAGAAGTCTCAAACCGTGATGACCTTGAAGAAAAGGACTTCCAGATTACTTTGCCTACAATTAGTACAGAGATTGAACCACAGGCACCTCCAGACAAGATGAGGGTGATGATTCGAACTCCAAAGATTCAAGGATGGACGGATGAATATCATCAGTTGCAGTTTAGAGCAACTAGTGAATACAGTGTGAGAACAGAAGGAGTCCCTAATTATCAGACTCAAATGGTCACTCTATATGTCCGTGGAATTTACTTGCCTGGTTTTGAGTTACTGCCATCACTTTCTATGATTGCTCTTGGTGCTGCTTTCGCGGCTCGCCGAAACAGGGATGAAGAAATTGAAGAGGCCGTCAATACTCCTCTTTCAGTTCCAGGACTGTAAAGAAAAATTGTGCATCAAAGGTGCGTTAATGCGCTTCATTGAATGATTGGTTGGCATTTTCTTAGTTATCTAAAAACAGCATCTTACGTGTGCTTGTAAGCAACGGGTTGATAACGGCTTGAGGTTCACCTAATCACACAGAAGGTGCAAACATGTCTGGTGGATTACTTGAGAAAGCAAAGAATCAGGACTCAGAGTCTGAAGTTGATGACGTAGAGGCTGTAGTGGAAGAAATGGGGAACCCTGTGGATGGCGGCTTACTTGGCCGTGCATCGGCAGACGGCGGTTCACCTTCTGGCGGCAGTAGTTCGTTTGATGGATTTGACCCAAGTAAGGTGAAAATGGGGGTAGCAGGAGTAATGGGCGCTCTCCTAGTTCTTTTCGTTCTTTATCAAGTAGTAATGGGCTTCACATTCGGTGGTTACAGCATTTCTGTTTCAGATGTAGAAGTTGATGAGGACGGCAACAATCTTCGGGTACAGGTATTCATTGGCACACCGATGTTCAAGAGTTCGCCAAGTGGAGACATGAGTATGACAGTCAGTTATGGTCCAGGTGAAGTTTGGACCGGTTCATTCCCTGTGGATTCAAAGTTAAGTTGGTATGATGTCGCATTTTCTGACTTCTATCGTAATAATTCTCGCGGTGCAGCTGCTGATGGTAGTGATATTGTGTACAGTGTATCTGTAACTTTAGAGGGTTCTAGTTCAGAGTCATATCCGATTGCTGGAGAAATATCAGATCGAACAATTGACACAGTAGATGGTGAATTATCAGGTGTCACTCAAATTTGTGATTGTGATGATAAGAATGATTTAGATCATCTTGGCGTTCAATTTAGGGTTGGCATGGGTGCATTAGATCCTGTGCAGAGTAATACTTCCAATCTAATGATGCATGTTGATTCAGATTATACAGTTGAAGCCAAGATAATGTATGGCCCTACAACAACTTACACATTCCCTACAGTAACTGTTGACGGAGATTCTGCTACTTGGTCAGGTGGTTTTGGAACAGTAGAGGACTCATGGTTGGAGTTGCAGGGTGATGAATCAATAGTGGATTTATTTGCAGAAACAGTATTTTTCATCCCTAGGGATAGTTTCTATGATAACGGAGATGGGTGCTATTCGGTTGAAATTACAGTAATTCATAATTCACCTTTTGGGGATGATATAACTGGGACATCAAGTCAAGGATGGGAATTCTTCTGGGATTACAATGAGGGAAGGGATACTACAGGCGAATCTCCAGACCCATACAAGCCACCAGAAGATTGCTGATTCATAGGTCGTCTAAGTCATCGAGTTCGTCATCGTCTTTTTTGATGGTGATAGTTCTAGTTTCTTCCTTACCAACAATTGCTGTGAAGTAGGCTACAAGGCCTAACCCAACAACTAGTGCAACAAGGAGGCTAATCAGTAGTGGGCTCATACCAGGAGATGCCTCAGCGGCTTCTTTCCACATCATTGTTTGACTTTCAGTAGGTCCTCCACTTAGAGCGCCGTCAATAGCAACTTGAGATGGCGTCAATGGATTGCATACAAGTGTAGCATTTCCTCCCTCTGCGTGCCCCCAACGAAGTTCAACCTCTACACTACTTCCTGCAGCTACATCAGCAGCAGGATATGTTGGGCTGATATCAGCTCTTTCTCCCCCATCATAGCATTCTATTGCAACGCTGTCAATATCGTCATTGGGATTGCCAGCATCAGCATTACCTGAATTGGCAAGAGTAACCACTACAGTTGCTCGCTTTCCTAGGTTTGCTTCTTTGGTGATCTCAACAGAGGTGACGCTGATTTGAGGGATAATTGAGAAAGTAATACTTGACTCTTCACTATGTTCTAACGTTCCTCCTGAATCATAGAATGTGCCCCAGGCAGTGAACCATGAGATGTTGCTAATGGTTGCATGCTCCGTCCAGACTGAGCCATCAGCATATCCAATTTCAATTACACGTGGACCTTGCTGATAATTTGCTGGTACGACAAAGGTCCCATCAGCCATTGATAGACCCTGTAAAGTGCGTTCCTGAGGTCCTACGCCAGTGAGTGTGAAGGTGATACCAGAACCAGGGAACTGCAATACTTGTTGAGATAGTTGGCGCTCCCAGAAATCTACAATCCCACCAGTGCCACTGACATTAGTAAGAGAAATTGTTGCGACTGAATCAGCAAGGATGTCGTGATCATCACTACTACCGTCAAACCCCCCTCCGTTCATTGTTATGCTTGATGTTGCACCAGAAATAGAGAGTGGGCCGCTAGCCACAAACTCTGTGCTACTTGTATCAACTTGTCCATTGATTGAAATTTGGGCCCCCGTAATTGTCGCCCCTGACGCGCTTAAACTTCCACCCTCAGCGACATTGAGTGTGAAACCAGGGCTCCCACGTAGAAGCCATCCAGAATAATCTAAGTCAGTGACTTCGTAGACATTATCTCCAGGGAGTGGGAAAGTTCTGTGTACTTCTATTCGGTCAATGACCAATTCTCCATATTCCCCAAGTATTGCCTCAAATGACAAGGTTCCACCACCAGACAGTGGATTAGTTAATCCTGCTATCATACTATGATTATCCCCTTCCATGTCATCTTTAGGTCCATCATTCCATTGCGCGGTATAGTTGGATAGATTATATCCCGATGCCGAAAAAATTTCTATCGTAAAGGTACCTATTGATTCGGGTAAAAAGAATGTGGAAGCATCTCCATAGGCGCTCCAGAATTGCAGGTCTGATGGTGGGCTGTTAGCATTCAAACTGCCCCCGTTCATTATCAGATTTCCTTGTACATCCATTGTTGATCCCGACTCTACTGTTATGTCGCCCGTGATGGTCAAATTTACACCTGCAGAAACTATGACTGTTCCATCCATGTTTGAAGATTGATTCCAAGTAGTATCTTCTGAAATAGTAACTGAACTACCATCAGAAGGAGGTTCTGCAGCCATTGATGGCGTGGAAAGTGGCGCAACCATACTAAGAAGCAGTGCTGTGGTCAAGATGACAACTATTCGGGTATTCATGACTTCTGCGAAGTCGCATTAGAACATGAAACCGCCGCTTCTAAGGGCGAAGGTTCAACCACTCTCTTGACTACCGAGGTAACATGGCATCTGATGCTTTACCTTGGGATAATCCAGTCATTGCGCCTCTTCTTGTACTGTGGCTCTATCTCCCAGGTATCTGTCCAATACTGCCGCTATGCTTGGTGGTAAATGGATTCCAGATATGACTGGTATTCCAGTCAAACCAATTGATGGTGGTAGAATTCATTCTGACGGCAACCGCTTACTTGGTGATGGTAAGACTTGGAATGGATTGATTGGTGGGACAATTGGTGGTGGTTTTTTGGGATTGTTGACTCATTCGATTGCTGGCGGTAATGCAGTCACATCTGCACCTTTCCTTGATCCTCTTGGAACATACGGTACATCTTCTAGTTCCATTACTGATGCTTGGTATTGGTTTGATTGGTATGGGGGTGAATGGAGTGCAGTATTCATCATAGGGTGTGTACTTGGATTTGGATGCATGGTTGGTGATTCAGTCGGTTCGTTCTTCAAGCGGCGCCGTGGTTTGAAACGTGAAGGGGAAGTTAGTAGCAAGGCTCCACTTCTAGATACTCTACCATTTGCTATCTTTGCCTTCTTATTCGGACAACTATTCTTGGCTCCTTCTGTCATTGGAAGTTCTGAGCTATGGCTGGGTATGGTTATTCTTCTCATCCTAACTCCAATCATTCATCGTTCATTCAATGTCCTAGGATACAAATTAGGCCTTAAATCAGTGCCTTATTGATGATTATTTTCTGCATTAGTTTGCAGATTTACTAGAGGTATTCCTTATTTCCCGCCTACCTCCCGAATGCCCATAATGGAAGAGGCGACAGTGCTCGTTGTCGGAGGAGGCGGGCGCGAGCACGCTTTGACAATGGGCCTGATTAAATCACCTTCAGTAGGTGAAGTACATGTTGCACCTGGGAATGCTGGGACAGCACACGTAGCAACCAATCATCCCTTTTCTGCATCTGATACTGATGCTTTAGTTGGCTTAGCTCAATCATTGGGGTGCGACCTTGTCGTAGTAGGTCCCGAGGGGCCTTTGGTTGATGGTTTGGCAGATAATCTCAGGAAAGTTGGTGTCCCCTGTTTTGGGCCTCATTCAGAAGGGGCTGAATTGGAAGGGAGCAAGTTGTATGCAAAACAAACTATGCAGAATCTTGGCATCCCTACTGGTGGAATTCATAATATCAATTCAGAATCTCAAATCAATGCTGCTCTAGATGATTTCAATCCTCCTTGGGTGGTTAAGAGAGATGTATTGGCGGGCGGAAAAGGAGTCGTTGTTACTTCTGATAGAGATGAAGCATATGATGCACTAGCAGAAGGCATTATTTCAGATGGTTTCGTTCTTCTAGAAGAATTTCTAAGCGGCGAAGAGGCAAGTATGCTCATCATGATGGATGAAAGTGGGTGGGTGGCTCTTCCTGCAAGTCAAGATCACAAACGTGTTGGTGAAGGTGACACCGGCCCAAATACTGGGGGTATGGGTGCATATGCTCCAGCACCAGTAGTTACTGAAGAGGTTAGAAACAAGGTTTACTCGCAAATTGTAGAACCCATGCATGGCTGGCTCTCTACTCAAGATACGCCTTACCGCGGATGCCTCTATGTAGGGTTGATGATTGATGAATCCAATGACCCCTATGTTGTGGAATATAATGTCCGATTTGGAGATCCCGAAACCCAAGTTACGGTGCCTCTAATTTCTAGTGACTTGTATGAACTGCTTTTTGCTGTTGCAACAGGAACAGTTAGTTCTCACCAACCTACATTCACTGAGGCCTTCGCCATGACAGTCGTCCTAGCTTCAGAAGGTTATCCTGGGCCACCTCGAAAAGGCCTTCCAATTTCGGTGGAAACTGCTATGGTTGCAAATGAGCATGGCGGTGCCTTTATTCACCATGCCGGAACTAAGTATGAGGCTGATGATATTCTAGTTTCCAGTGGTGGTAGAGTGTTGGCTTGCACCGGCATAGGGCAAAGTCTAGATGAGGCCCGAAATCTTGCATATTCGCTTATGGATGGCATCATTCTAGAAGGTTCACACTATCGTTCTGATATCGGTTTTCGCGCCTTGTAGGAGATAAAAATCAATTCGTCATACTGCTCTATTATCCCTCGTGGGCGCGCACGCGACATGTGCGCCTAATCGGTAACGGTTAAAAAAAGGGTTCAGGTGGCGGCGATGCTGACGGTCGGGAGACTGTCTTAACTGAGGTAATAGAAATGGAAAATGAGACGGAAGCACCAGGGCCACTTAATGTGGCATGGGGACTTGCTAGAGCTCCATTAGCAGCATTGATTTTGTTGTTGATGACTATGGCAATGTATCCACTTGGTGTTACTTATGATAAAGAAACAGCGATTATGACACAAGTGTTACCGTTCGTGCTACTCACGATCGGCGCCATGTTTGGCAGCGTGCCGCGCATTATCTTCTCCAACCTCGGGGTGAAGCCTGCGCAAGTCACTTTGCTAATTTACGCACCATTAGTCATTGCAGCAGCAATTCCGCAGTTGATATTAGGTAATACATTACTTGGTGTCTTATTCCTTGTACTGGCCTTTGGCGTGCATATTTTTGATAGAGTGGAACGTCACGAAGAGGCAACTATCCTGATTTGGGCTGTAATGGGATTCTATGCAGCACTCTCGTTTGCTACTGCAGCGGCCCCTACGTGGGACGGATTGCAGTATGTGGGTGGTGATTGGCTCCCACCAATTACCGAATCTAATTATTGGGGCGTGATGGATGGACATAGGGCTGCAACTGCATTCCTGTTCTTCAACGGTTGGATGATTGCCACACTAAGTGGAGTTCTTGTTGCACTAGCTTCTAGAGGAAGATTCGCAAAACCAAGTAGAGAAGGTTGGTTCTCTAATCTACCTGATATACTCAACACAAAGTCATTTATTCCACTATTTGCAGGATTTGGATGTTGGCTACTCGCTCACCTTATTTCAGAGGCATCCTTCTTCAAAGCAACTGAAGTAGAGAGGTTAGCAGGGGATTGTATAGGAATTTGGTGGCCCCTTTTCACAGGTGTTTTCACAGTTATTGCAGCGTACTGCTTTGCAGAGAATATGAGAACTCGTGGTTCTCTAATCACAATCAACTGGATTATCTATTCAGTTGGCTCATTCACTGAGAAGGGCATAATTATGGATGGTACACAAGATTGGCACTCATATTTCAGTGGTACAAACGGGCTTTTCGTCTGGTTCTTCTTATTCTTCTGGCTGAATGTGTTGGCAATTATGATGAGTGTGAAGGGTAAATTGGGAGATACGTCTCCCCGTAGAACTCCTGGAATGGCCAAGGAGTTCTGGTCTGAACATTGGTATGGGATTACAATTGGGCTGGCTCTAGCAGTTGGTCTTCTAGTCCGTGTTGTTTGGAATGTTCTTCCTTTCATGAACTCCAGTGGTACTCATGAGTGGGACCTTACTGGTGGTTCTGACCCTTGGTACATGTTCCGAACTGTAGAGTACATTATTGCAGAACACAACCATTTCCTCATCGATATGGATAGATCTTATCCACTTGGAGCAATTAATCCTCGTCCGCCACTATTCTCCTGGAGCCTTGCTCTTGGTGGTATGCTACTGGCTCCTTTATTGGATATCCCGGCAAATCAAGCAGTGTGGTGGTCAGTAGCAGCTCTTCCAGCAATCTATGGTGCACTGTGTGTTCTACCACTTTCTGGAATTGGTAACCGTTTCTTTGGCAAGCCTACAGCAGCAGTTGCTGCTTGGCTAATCGCTTTGATGCCAGGTCACGTTGGACACAGTACCTTTGCTTTGGCTGACCACGACGCGTTTGCAATTCTCTTCCTATCGCTTGGATTTTACTTCTGGCTAAGAGCCGTACAGGATGCTGGCAATGAAAAACTGGTAGATGATGCAAGTTGGTGGCCCTCCTACCTATTGAAGGGAATCAAGGTTACTTTTGAGAAGAGGCCATCTGCAATTGCCAATGCAATGCTTTCAGGCATCGCATTTTCTACTGTTGCTCTAGGTTGGAAAGGATTCGTCTATGGTCTTGGAATTATATTCCTTGCATTCTTTGTTCAGATTGTTTTGAATTTATTCCGCCGACGCGATAGCATGGCAATCTATGTTACAGCTTTGACGATGATGTTTGTAACATTCTTACTACCACTACCATTCTATGCCCATATGCAATTGGGATTGATTTGGGACGCTAGTGGTTTCCAGCCAATGTTTTACATTGTTGGTTTCACTTTTGCATCTGGCTGGGTAGCCATTTCATTCCGGGATAAGCCTTGGCTAATGGTTTTGGTAAGCGGTGGCGCCATTGCAGGCGTCATTCTTGGAGCACTATACGCGCTACAATATTTGAGCATATACAATGGCTGGGATGTTCTTACAACTGGTGGATATTACTTCTCAAAGAACAAGGTTTTCGGCACTATTGCTGAAGCACAGGCACCTAGTCGAGCAATGCTGTTTGCATCTTTCGGACCAATTGTTGCTTTGGCTGCTCTTGGTGCTGGGGTCATGGCCTTTTGGCAAGGACTTCGTAGTCAAGAGGGTAGCCGCCTTGTCCTCGCAATTTGGATTCTTGTTGCTGTTCTAATGGCATGGAGAGCAGGGAGATTCGTATTCAATGCTACACCTCCAGTTGCTGTAATGGGCGCTTGGGCTCTTGTCATGGCTTGGAAATGGGTAGGCGGTACTGAATTTGCAAAATCATGGCGCAGATTTGGAATTGGAACTCCAAAAGCTCGTTTTAGTTCAACAACTAAGACTGCTAGGAAGTACCCTGGCGTCATTGCAGTTCTAATGATTTTCATGTTGGTTGCGGCTCAACACGCCACCTACGGTCTTGATTCAGGAATACCTTCTGGCAATTCTAAAGCAAAGGATATTGATTCAAGCATATACAATATAACTCCGAGTATTTTCAGAGCAGAAGATCCATTATTCGGTTTGTCAATTGTTGATTCTACTCCTTACAACCCACCTAGCAGTTGTCGTGGAATGTCAAAGGAGTCGAGTTGTTGGTACATGGGTGCATTTGGCCCAGGTTTCAATGGGCAGTATTGGAATGATGGATATCAGTGGCTCGAAGAGCAGGATGCTGATGTGCCGTTTGCTCAAAAGCCAGCATTCGTCTCATGGTGGGATTATGGTTTCCAAGCCCTAGCTCAAGGCAAACATCCAACAGTTGCAGATAACTTCCAGTCTGGAATTCCTGCGGCAGGAAATATGTTGTTGGCACAGAGTGACCAAGATTTACTATCACTCTATACCATGACTCTTGCAGAAGGCGATTTGCGTTACAACGATGGTGAGTTCACAAGAGACTTTGAGCGCTCACTGGAGAAACATTTCACCTCTTCCCAAATTGAAGAGTTCCATCTCCTCAATACTTTAGGTGGTGAAAATGGAGTTGAAGAACTAGAGGCACGTTCATTCAGAGTAACTAGAAATGCGGGTGATATTTCATTTGCAGAAGGTTATGAGTTGGACCAATATGGTGCGCCAACATTAACCAAGATTTACCGCGTCTATGAAAGTGAGGAGCAAGTAGGTACTGATTTCGATAATGAATTTGATGCAATGCTACAATTTAATCAGTCTAAGGATAGAAACGATGATGTTGTTGTGGAGTTTTCCCATCAAGTAATTGGTAATTACTGGTACACAAGTGATATTGTCAATGATTTTGATGATGTGTCAACATCTATCCACAGACAAAATGCAAGACTAGCTCTTGGCCGTGCATTCTTGTCAACAACCTTGAGCATGGATGAATTGGTGGAATTATATCACCAATTGACTAATGATGTGACTTATACTGTTTCAAATTCCGAAGGTAGTCCAGGCGACATGATTAATCGCAATCATGACATTCGTTATTTCGCAGTAGATAATCGACTTTATCCTACAGGTGGATCTTACTCGCAGAGTGGAGGTAATCCTACTGGTATTTTCTATGCGCCGACTACATTGTCAGGATTGGATCCTGAAACATATATGTCTACATGGTATGTGACTCAAAGGGGCGAATCTGGCTTCCGCGTCGATATGACTCAAGAAGAGTATGAAGAGCAGTATAAAGCGGACGTCTTAGCAAGCCAGAATCAAGATGCTGGGGATATGATTCAAGCAGTTGATGTAAGGATAGATCAGGAATCTGAATTCTTTGACACAATGGTGGCTAGAGCGTATGTTGGATACGGTAGTTCACATCTTGGTCTACCAGATGACCCGGTTGCACAACCAGGTCAGCATTTCGATTTACGAGGTTCTGTCAACAGTAGTTTACAATATGCATTCCCATTACCCGGTGCAATGATGCCTAATTTTGTAATTGCTAATTGGTACGATCCCGATGCGACAACTACAACACCTTGGTATGATGCCAATACTGGTGTCAAGATTCTAAAGTACTACAGTGGAGCAACTTTGACTGGGGATGTCCAATTAGGTGACTTCGGACACGTACCAAAGGCGCGCCTCTTGATTGAAAGGGATGCCTTTAGTGGAGAAGATATTTTCGATGAGGACCCCCGCGAATATTGGATTCCAATAGGAACAGTTGATGCTGATGAAACCGGGCACTTCGAATTCCGTGTACCCGCTGGCCACATTCGAGTTACTGCTTTCACAGGATTCGCTGATGATGATCCAGATGTATTGCGTCAATTAGACCGCGATGATATTATTTCATCAAAACAGGATTTCCAAAAATGGCAAGGATGGTTTGCCGATGTCCTTGGTCAGGGCTCTGAAGAGGCTGCTAGAGAAGTCAACCCAGTATCAGCTATTCTAAGCAACGTTAGTGGTGGTAAACTGCTAGGGGAGATTCAGTTCAATGTCACTGGTTCACAGGCGGATACAAACGGTGGAGCAGTAATTTCCAAATCTCTTGTGATTGAAGCCTCTAGTGCTACAGGAGTTGTCACTTGGGAGGGTCACTCATCCTTTAACGGTGAACCACTAAGTTCCCACGAGTTGATATTTACTGATATTTGGACAGAGGCTGAACTCCCTCACATTTGGACTACCAACGGCACAGTAGTTAGTGACGAAGAATATCCACGTGTATTCAGGGGTGAAGGTGAAGTTACATTTGTCGGAGATGGATTGATGATGAGCCAAGGTGATGAGGTACTAGTTTCTGATTTCACTGGCAACTACACGCGTCAAATCGCTAACAACCACTCATTTAATGGCGAAGGTTTGTTTGTAGGGATTGGTAAATTTGTTGGCACTATTACTAGCAGTGAAACAGTATCTGCTTGTGGTGTGAATAATTCACTACCAGATGGCACTGAGATGTGTTCAATAGCAAATTCTAATCCACCGGCCTATCTTTTCGATGGGACTTTCGAAGGTATTGGTAAAGTTACTGCAAATGGTACAGTAGATTATACTGCTTACCTGTACAGGGAGACCTTAGTAGGTAATGGGTTATTCGTAGTTGATACATCTGATGAATCATTAGATACCTATGGTACAATCAATGGTTCTGGTACTTTTAGTGGTGCAGGAATTTTCAGTGGCGACATGGTGCAACCAGGTAGTTTCCATTTAGTTGATGCATTACCAGGTTCATACCGTGTCTATGTGATATTACCAAATGGAAATATTACTAGATTGAGTACACCTCTAGAGGTAGAATCAACGCCTACAAGTGATGTTGAATTGAAATTACCCGCTTCATGGATAGAAGGTAATTTGACATGGTTCAATAGTGACCCAATTGCAAATACATCGCTAGAATTGATTGAATTAAGTATTGATGAGGAGGCGACGATGCCATGCACAGAGGTCCTTTTTGCTCCCTGTATTCTCTATACTGATGAGAATGGCTCATTTGATTACGGCCCCCTACCAGATGGTTCTTATCATTTGAGTATGGATTCTGATGGGGATGGTTTCTATGAGTGTGTGCCTTGGTCATTGCCGGCTACGACAAACTTCTGTGATGGTAGAGCGAAAATTACTGCAACTATTGATCCAACAAATTTCACTCTAATTAGTACCACTTCTGTTCCAATGCACTATGATTTAGAATTTTCACTGATGCAAGAAATAGGTGGAGGTACTGTAGAACCGGTAACTGATATTGATGTATATTTCCATAGTGAAGTGTTATCTGATGGTGAATACATCGCTGCTCGTTACGATAATGTATCTGGTACTTTCAAGATTGAACTTCCTGAAGGTGAATGGGTAGCAAATGCTTCTGCGGATAGTGGGATGTTGTTGTGGGAAGAGTTTGAGATTACAGAAGATTTGAACAATGTTAATTGGATTCTCAGAAGGAGTATTAACGTGACCGGCCAAATTTTCGTACATACTGGTAAGGAAGAAACACCTCAAGAAGGAGTGCCAAATATTGAAGTAAATTTCCAGTGGGGTGGAATATCCACTTCTGTACAAACAGGATTGGGTGATATGGCGGGCAATTTCTCAGTATTTTTGCCAGAAGGTGTTGCAGTAAATATGACTACACAATCTCTTGCAAATCAAATGTCCAATGGTACTAATTTTGTTGTCACTGATGAAATTTCTCCTGTGATTCTATTCATTGAGGAAGGGCTGCCAATAGATGGTACTCTATTCCTTTTCAACAATAATACACTGTATTCTCCATATATTCCTGGTTACCAACCTGTAAAGGTTCATGCTTATGACAACGACAGGAATGTTCATTGGTATCACGATGTAGATGTTGAAACTGGACGCTTTACACCAAAATTACAATTTGGTAATTGGACATTTGATGTCGATGATGAGCGCCTCAATGTGACTCCAGTTGATATTTTGGTATCCAATGAAAATGCTGCCCTAATGCAGCGCTTTGAACTAATTTCCCAGCCCGACAATATAACTGTTGAAATTACAGCATTCTTGGACCATTTGTCCGATGGCAACGTAAGCAATGGTACATTGGTAGAAATTGACTTTGCTTTAGTTCCAATTTCACCGGGAGGTATAGGTGAGCAATTGAATGTCACAGCTGAACAAATGACCAATGGTAGTATATTGGTATCACTTGAACCGGGTGTTTACAATTTTGCAATTGACCCTCAAGATATTGTTAATGGTTCTGACTTCGATACAAACCTCATGAACACCGAAATTGTTCTAGAACTTGGTCTGGATAATATGACTACTGAGTACATAGAGGTCGCTTTAATGCCCCTGTGGAGAATCGAGTCAAATATTACAAATCAAACAGGTGTTGCTATTGCAAATGCCACTGTTAACTTTAAGGACATTAATTCAGAAATGGGCTTCAGCGTTACTGCAGATGAAAACGGAACTCTCATTGATTACATTCCAGAAGGGGAGTGGTTAGTAACTATTGAAAGAGCACTTTACGGCGATAGTTATTATGAGGAATACCGCACTAGATTGTCAGTAGATTTGAACTCTACTCGTACAGATTTAGTTTGGAGAACACTTCAATCTGCAGAAATTTCAATTCATCTTACTGGTATTGATACCGGTGAAGATTTGATAGGCTTCTCACCAATAGCAACGAGTGCCAACGGACTAGGGGAAATTACTCTTCCATTGACAGATGGTAATGGAATTTCGGTTGCTTATGTTTATCCTGATGAGTGGATTATTTCCTTGAATTTCACAGAATCAATGGATAGATGGGTTTTGGAGGATCAACAATTAGCCTACGTTAACAGTGCTCAGAATATTTCTGTAAATTTCACTGTTGAACACTTGGTGACATTGGGCGGAAATTTGTTTTGGGATTTGGATGCAGATGATTCTTATGATTTCAATGAAGGTGTAGAAGGCGCTAATGTCACTGTTTCAGGTGGCGGTTTGGCAGAACCAGTCAATTTAACTAGTTCAGAATTAGGTACTTGGTCTCTATACGTGCCTGCTCAAAATAATTACACCGTTGAGGCATCTCAAGTTGGTTTCAGTTCGGTTTCTATCATTGCTGAAGTCTCATCCACTTCTAACTCTACAGACCTT
>DASCSU010000001.1:0-39137 GCA_034399495.1 Candidatus Thalassarchaeaceae archaeon | reverse complement strand
ATATTCAGGCATGTAACCAATTCTTTGACGAATGCTATCCCCCTGAGTTCGAATGTCATACCCAAGCACTTTTCCTTCCCCAGAGGTAAGTTGAATCAGACCAAGTAGTGTCTTGATGAGAGTACTTTTTCCAGCCCCATTTGGACCAAGAAGTCCTGTAGCCCCACTATTGATTTTCAAACTCATGTCGTCAAGAGCAACATGGGGACCGTACATCTTGGTTAGTTGGTCAGTTTCAATGATTGTTCCAGTCATATCAGCCGACCCCCTCACTGTGTGAGGGGATATGAGCCCTTGAATCAATCCCCTGCAAGATTGATGCCGCCTCTGACCTTGACTGCAATCCCCTTGCGGAATGACAATAGTTCCCTTTGCCCACACTGAGATATGCCATGCCCAACAAGTTCACCAGCTTCATTTACCAGCAAGCATGGCATACCATTTCGGAGTGGGCCCTTGCTACCAAGAATGAACCCATGCATCACATTTCTCCCATCACGAATGAAGGGTTCTGCGTCGCTGTCAATGATTACACAAGGAACCTCTCCACCCTCTACCATCTGCTGATGGATCCATTTTGCTCCTTCATTTGTAATACTCAAACCGCCATCGGTTAGCCTTTGGCTGAAAATATGAATGCCGTCTAATAAAATGTTGTTTACTCTCCTAGTACGACTCATTACAAATGAAAGACTATTTGCTATAGAATGGACTACATCATACCCAAGTCCTGAAAATAAAGTTATCTTATCACATATTGCATAGAGTTGATGGTGGCGCTTTACATCTTGTTTAGTGCCCTCTGATTTAGGTCTTTTTTCACCCAATTGGGATTCAAGTCTTTCAAAGAAATCATCCTCACAATCTCCAACATAGAAGGAATGAGTATCTCCTGAATAGTCTTTGAAAAAATTACTGTGATGTACTAAGGAAAATATCTCATTTTCCTCTGATTCTTGATGTGATCCTTTCCAATAAGGTCGTGGAGCCATTAGATGAGCAAATGGGTTGAGATCTTCCAGTTGATACGGAATTAATGATATTGGAGTGTAAATAAAAGGAATAATCTGTGGCCAATCCCTAACCATTGAAGATACAAGAGGCCCGTATGATTCCCTCCAAGGCCCTGGCCTGCCCCGTAATATTACCGCCACTCGGTCGGATGGCTCGAGAGCGTTTCCAAGATGATCTGCTGGAGGCATCTTCCATTTCAACCATCTATTAGCATTAATAATTCTAGGATGGAGCGCCAATTCTTCTGAAAATTTAACTCCACCTTGCCTACATGGTGGGGAATTATGAACCAAATCATCTGGCATATTATCATAGAGCCAAAGAGTAGCCAAACGCAACTCAGCATTAGAATGACTACGCTGCTCAACTAGATTCCAGATTGTACCACTGCGTACTGCCTCGCGGCATCGAGCTAATTCTGCCACAGTAACCTGCAAATTGTGTCTTGCAAGAAGTTCTGCTCTCTCTTCTTTTGGTAGACCTCTTACCTCTTCAGTAGTCTTGCCCCAAAGTGCAGGTGAAACATGATTCCATTCAGATAATTCTGCTAACTTTACTGTACCTGTAGGAGTCAACATTCTGTCATCCTTTGCAAACAAAGCGTATGCTGCAGAGTCGAATAGATCAATTCCTAGCGCCACACATATTGGAAATAATATTGGATGACCACAACCAAAGAGATGGACCGGCCTTTCAGGAGTAAGTGCAGACTTACTAGCAACTATGATCTTGATTAAATCAGTATATCTTTGATTTTCCATTAAAGGAACAATCCCTCCAATTGGGTGTACTGCAAAATCCATTGCAGACATCTTTGATGCTGATATTGCTCTTAGTTCCTGATTGGTGCCTCCTTGAATAGGACCATTTAGGAGAGTACCTTTTGCAGCATCTAAGGCTGCTGGCCCCCTAGATACAGTTTCATTTACTGCATCATTCAGTTCTTCATGCGTCATATCTGGGCGACCAAAAACATCCATCATTGTGGCTATATCAACTCCAATATCTCGCTGGAATTCTACTACTTCGACCTCCCCAATCTCTACATCACCATACACATACTGCTGAAAAACTCCAGAATCAGTCATTACAACCCCGGGATAATCCAGTAGTTCATGCACCCCTTCTGAAAGTGCACGTGCCTTGAGTTCCTCTCCTTTCCAAATGATGTATGAATTGGTGATTAAAGCCTCGAAACCGATATCCCACATCTCTTTTGGTGAAATTGTCTTAATGTTTGGGTTAACTACTGGCAATAGAGTAGGAGTAGCCAACATATGGGTGGATGTATGGAATAACCCAAGACGTGCCCAGCCATCGCTAGACTTGACCTCAAATTTGCCATGGTCACCATCGCGACAAGGCTTCGCTATACGTCCTTGATGACCTGCCACACCCTCACCGCTAACAATGCGGGGTAGCACCTTCCTTTTGTTGCCATCGCTAGGTTATGCTTCGCCACTAGGGGGGTCGTTTCGCCCATCTTCTGAATGACCCTTGTTGTAACCTTGGAAAGAAGGGTTGACTTGATCGTAACAATCCCCATCCGCTTCATCAGTTCTGCCATCATTGTCATTGTCAACCCCATCACCACAATTTCCATCGCTGCCAAATAAGCCAATTCCGCTACTAGAGCCATCGCTAGACATCATGTACCAAGAACCAATGAATGCTACCATCAACAGCATCCCAATTGCTGTCCAAGCAGCAGCGCCCCATCCCTCTTGCTTGTGGATTACTTCGACAGTTACTTTGCGATCTAAGCCATCTATATCGGTCTTGGAAGTTGCATCGGCGATTGCAGATTGCGCCGCGTCATCTTCGACCATCAGGGGCGGAACGCCTCCTTCGGAATATCATTTCTCTCAATATAGCAAGAGATGAATTGAAGAAGATTTTAGAATTTCAAGCATTTCATCCTCAACTTCTCTAACTTCCGGAGTAGCTACAATCTTGATGAGACGCCCTGCTGCGTTGTCAACTAATAGAGCAACTAGATTTTCACTCAGAAACATTTGGTTAGCAGTTACGATTACAGCCGCTTCGTGGCCGTTTGAAGAAACATGAATTATCCAATCATCGAATGGTGGAAGTGGTAACCAACGCAATTCATAATTCTCTGGAAGGCCGAAATCTGCTAGAGCAAGTGAACTCTCCAGATTAGAATGCCAAGGACTAGGTTTCGCTGGAATACAAACACCTCAAACAAAAGTCACATTCCCATGCAATTTCAAGAATTCTCTAGTTAATTCATCGAAAGCATCTAGCATTGATGCACTGAAAAGTACCGATGAAATCTCTTCATCCTCCAATAAATCGTTCTGTATCCCTTGAAGCGTCCCGGGGGCAGCACCGCATGCAATACAAGCACCATCCAGATTCAATTGCAAAGAAACAGATTCCACCCCACCTACGACAATAACTTCCACTTTGTCAACTATGATACTGCCGCCATGGCCAATTAGAGACGCTCGCACCCCACCTAACCTAACCATCAATGCAGAAACCAAATCAGAACTCTGGCCTTCTTTTACTAAATTAATCAAGGATAGAGCCGAAAAACGTCCATCTTCTTCAGGATTTGTGATTTCTGATAATCGTGTATCTAATTCATCAGCAATGCTGGAAGCCACTTCGGCTTGATACCGTGCAGCGAGTTCATCCCCCCCCATCAAACCGGCGAATGAGTAGGTCTGCTTTGAGGGATTTCCCTCTCTAGCCGAAGGTATTCGGGATAGATACATTGCCAACTACTCAACTTGTGGCTAATAATAGCAAACACGCTTTGATAAGGGCCGGTTAAGCCAAGAAAAGTAGAGGGGGATACTTCGTGAGAGGAAATGGCATTCTTGAGATCCATGATCTTCACGCCTCTATCCAAGGTGAAAAGATTCTCAAAGGTATCAATCTGATATTAAAGAAAGGTGAAGTTCACGCTCTAATGGGAAGAAATGGAAGTGGGAAATCAACACTTGCAAAGGTAATCATGGGACACCCCGACTATGAAGTAACTTCTGGCACTATCACACTTGATGGGCAAAATATCCTTGAAATGGAACCATGGAAAAGAGCACGCCTAGGAGTCTTCATGTCATTCCAGTACCCTCAAGCAGTACCTGGTCTTCAAGTGGGAAATTTTTTGCGAAAATCAGTACAGGCTATTCGAGGCGAAAATGCACCTAATGCGCGAGAATTTAGAAAAGAATTGAATGCTTGCATGGAAAAATTAGATGTTGATAAAAAATTCTTGGGCCGTTATGTCAATGATGGTTTCAGTGGTGGTGAAAAAAAGCGTCTAGAAATTCTTCAATTAATGTTGCTTCAGCCACAAATTGCAATTCTTGATGAGACTGATTCTGGCCTTGATATTGATGCTTTGCGTACTGTTTCTACCGGAATTAATGCATCGGTGGACAATGCCGCCTGCCTAATCATTACCCACTATCAAAGAATACTAGACCATGTGAACCCCAATTTTGTACATGTCCTTATTGATGGAAAAATTGTTGCCACTGATGGACCTGAACTTGCTACCAAATTAGAAGAAAGGGGATACGATTGGTTAGAAGAGGGGGCATCTGAGTGAGTAATGATGCCCGCGATGTTGTCGGTGATTACAAAGCTGGCTGGCACGACCCTGAAAACGCGACTATACGTTTTGACAACGGGCTTTCTGAACAAGTTGTTAGAGATATTTCTGAACTAAAAAATGAACCAAAATGGATGACTGACCTCCGCGTCAAGTCATACCATCATTTCGTTAATCAACCAATGCCTACTTGGGGCAATTCAGAAATTCTGAATAACATAGATTTTGATGCAGTCACTTATTTCCTTCGTTCTGGAAAAGGTACTGAGCGTGACTGGGATGATGTGCCAGAAGACATCAAACGAACTTTCGATCGGCTTGGAATACCTGAAGCAGAACAAAAATGGTTAGGCGGAGTTACCGCACAATACGAGTCTGAAGCAGTATATCATTCGATTAGAGAAGATTTAGAATCACAAGGAGTCATTTTCCTCGATATGGATCGTGGCCTTAAGGAACATGAGGACATAGTAAAGCAGTACTTCTGTTCGGTTGTACCATATCAGGATAACAAATTCAGTGCCCTTAACACGGCTGTTTGGTCTGGTGGTTCTTTCATATATGTTCCAAAGGGCGTTAGTGTTGAAATGCCTGTACAAGCATATTTCAGAATCAATGCCAAGAATATGGGGCAATTTGAGCGAACTCTAATTATCGTAGATGAAGGTGCATCAATACACTATGTTGAGGGTTGTACTGCTCCGGCATACTCTACAGAAAGTTTGCACAGTGCTGTTGTTGAGATTATCGCTCATAAGGGGGCTAAGATTCGCTATTCTACAGTGCAAAACTGGTCAACAAATGTTTACAACCTTGTAACCAAGAGGGCTTTGGCATATGAAAACGCTACAGTGGAATGGGTCGATGGTAACATTGGCTCAAAACTGACAATGAAATATCCTGCAGTGATTCTCAAGGGGGAAGGCTCGCATGCTGAAGTGATTTCAGTTGCCTATTCTGGAAAAGGTCAACACCAAGATGCTGGAGCAAAGGTGCACCACTTAGCAAGTAACACAACTAGTAAAATACTCTCCAAGAGTATCTCAAAAGATGGAGGACGAGGGAGTTATCGTGGATTAATTCAAGTCGCTAATAAGGCTGAAAACTGTAGAGTCAATGTTGTTTGTGATGCATTGATTCTTGATGACGAAAGTCAGTCAGATACCTATCCTACAATGGAGGTTTCAAACTCAACATGCCGAAGTGAACACGAAGCTAGCGTTAGCAAAGTAAGTGATGAACAGGTATTCTACCTAATGAGTAGAGGGCACACTGAAGATGAGGCTATGGCACTAATTGTCAACGGTTTCTTTGAGCCTTTTACTCGAGAATTACCAATGGAATACGCTGTTGAATTAAACAAATTAATGGCACTTGAAATGGAGGGGAGTATCGGTTGAATGCTGTAGAATCCTATCTTTCCACACCGGTGCCAGACCGAGCGCAGCACCTCTGGCGTTACACGCCATGGCGACATATTCACCCTAGTGGCACCCCTTCAGATATGCCAGAAGAAATTTCCCCAGCAACAGTCACGCTAACGTTCCTTGATGGTACTGAATTAACAAATGACATAACAATTTCAGTGGCAACGGAAACATCAGAAAATGAGTATGAAGATGATGTTGCCTCAGCCTTTATTCGAGCCATCGCCACTGATGGAACAATCAAAATAAATGTGAATGAAGGAGCTGTCTTTGAGCAACCTTTGTTGCTCACTCTAGAAAGTGAAGGAGATGTATGCGGTCTCCAAGTAGAATTGAATGTCGGCCGCAATGCTGATTGTGAGTTAATTACAATGATAGAAAGTGGCTCGAATTGGTTTGGACTTCTAAGAACAGGAATCATTGGAGAAGGAGCAAAATTCAATGATGTTGTTGTAAACAGATTAGGGGCAAGTAGGCTCCTAAGATGGGAGCGCATTTCTCTAGGTCATGATAGTGAAGTGAAAATTGGTACATTCGGCATTGGAGGGATTCAAACCAAAGCAGATTTGCGTTACTTACTCAATGGCAGAGGTTGTAATCTCATAGTAAATGGGTCTATCTTTTCTGCCGGAAGTCAGCATAACGATCACCATATCGAAATATTACACGAAGCCCCAGATACATTCAGCCGCCTCAATTGGCATTCATCCTGTGCCGGTAAAAGCAGAACAATAGGGACAGGAATGCTAAAAATTGCCAAGGGAGCAAAAGGTTCTGATTCAGCTCAATTATTCAACAATCTTCTACTTTCACGAAATGCAGAGGCTGATTCAATACCAGAACTTGAGGTACTAGAAAACGAAGTTGTTGGATGTGGCCATGGAACAGCTAACGGCCCTGTTGATGAGGAACAGATGTTCTATCTCGAATCTCGTGGCTTTACTGAAGCAGGGGCGAAGGGGATTATTATCGCGGCTTTTCTAAATGCCACCGTAAAAGAAATGGGGAGTAAAACCATGCATTCATGGCTGAACAAACAACTTTCTCTTGGATTAATTGCTGATACTTATTGATTAATTAGACTTGAATGGATTGATAACCCGAAGCCGAATGGAGTCAACTGTCTGGAGGAGTTTCTGATGCCATTAAATGTTGAAGCAATCCGCGCAGACTTCCCCATTCTCTCACGAATCATGCCATCAGGTAGGCCACTTGTTTACCTTGACAACGCCGCAACTACCCAAAAACCACGGCAAGTAATCAAGTCAATGTCTGATTACTATGAACAAAATAATTCCAATGTCCATAGAGCAGTACACACTTTAGCCGGTGAGGCTACTGCTGCTTACGAAAAATCTCGTGACACGATTGCTGAATGGTTCAATGTAGAGCGAAACCAAGTAATCTACACTAGCGGCACAACGGAGGCCATCAATCTCGTTGTCCATGGTTGGGGCAGAGCAAATTTAGAGAAAGGCGATGTGGTTCTAGTCACAGAAATGGAACACCACGCTGATATTGTCCCATGGCAACTGATTGCTAAAGAAAGAGGGATCGAGATACGTTTTGTCTCTGTCGACCCTGAAACTTACCGTCTTAATATGGACGAGTTTGAAGCCTCTGTTGAAGAGGCAAAATTTGTTGGTTGCGTGCACACTAGTAACGTCCTTGGCACTAGAAACCCTGTTGAAGATATCATCAAAATGGCACATGAAAGAGGAAACCACGGCAAAGGAGCTAGAGTACTCATTGATTGCGCTCAAGCGTCCCCTCATGAGCGACTAGATGTTACAGATTTAGGGGCTGATTTCGTAGCAGTAAGTGGACACAAGATGTGTGGCCCTACTGGAATTGGAAGCCTAATCGTAACTTCAGAGGTAATGGATGAAATGCAACCATTTATGGCCGGGGGAGATATGATTGAGGATGTATTTCTTGATCATTCAACTTTCCAGACTGGTCCGTACCGTTTTGAGGCAGGCACCCCAAAAATTGCTGAGGCTATAGGCTGGGGTGCTGCAATAGAATGGCTGTCCCAATTTGACATGCATGAGGTGCACAAACATATCCATGATTTGGCCGCCCATACTGCTAATGAAATCTCAAAGATACCTGGAATCAAAGTGTATGGTGACCACTCTGACCCTTCCTGCTCTGGGGTAGTGTCATTTCTTCACGAAAGCATCCATGCTGAAGATTTAGCACATTTCCTAGACCTAGGTGGATTTGCCGTTCGCACTGGCCACCATTGCGCTCAACCATTGATGAGAAAACTTGGGATAATTGCGACAAACCGTGCTTCCTTCTACCTCTACAATACACAAGAAGAAGCGGACTCCTTCATTGCACACCTTGAAAGAGTAGTTGGTAGATTAACGAGGTGAACACTATGCAATTTGAACGGCATGCAAAGAGTAACACTGGATTCGATGAGACTGTAGATATCGTTAGAGAACTGATTTCTGAGGCTGGCTTTGGAGTCATCAGTGAAATTGACGTTTCTGGAAATATCCTTCAATCAATGGGCGAGGTTTACCGCCCCTACCTAATATTAGGCGCATGTATGCCAAAGCACGCCGCTCGCGGGCTTGAAGCAAGACCTGACCTTGGTGTACTGTTACCATGCAATGTTGCTATTCATGTTGAAGGTGATGATGTCATCGTTTCAGTCATGGAGCCAAGAGAAATGTTGGCAATGTTAGATGATGCTGTGATCAACGAATTAGCAGAAGATGTTGGGAGTCGCCTTGAGAACCTAATCAACGAGGTACCAACGCGCACCACCCCAAAAAGTACCATTGAGGACTCTAGTGACTCATGGGGGGCCGGGAATTGGCCGGAGGAATTACAGAAAATCATTGAAGAATTCCAAGAAATTGATGATGCAATGGAGCGTTATGAGGTTCTTTATGACTGGGCTAAAGAATGTGAACTGTTGCCATCTGAAGATTGGAATGAGGAAAACAAAGTTCACGGTTGCCAATCTGAAGCACATGTTTCTTGCTCATTGAATGAAGATGGAGGGTTCCGAATGCTAGGTGGTGCCGATGCACAGATTGTACAGGGCTTGATGGCAATTACTCAGAAGGCAATCAATGGTTTGACTCCAGAAGAAGTAGCAGATTTCCCTGCAACATTTGCCAGAGAATTAGGCTTTCAAGAAACTCTCACTCCAAATCGTGCTAATGGTTTCCTAAACATGTTCACTAAGGTGCGTAAGGATGCTCGCAATATGATGCTGTGATTCAAATGACTGTTACTAAGGAATCAGTATTAACTGCCATCCATCCTGTTGAAGATCCTGAACTAAAGATTAGCTTAGTTGAGTTAGGACTCGTCTATGACGTCCGAATTGAAGAAGGTGAAGAAGGTGTACACGCTGAGGTTGATTTAACTCTAACATCGCCAGGCTGCCCTGTAGCACCTGAAATAATGGCTTCAGTACATCGAGCAGCACTTACCACCGAAGGAGTGGATACAGTTCACGTTAATCTGGTTTGGACACCACGATGGGAGCCAAAAATACACGCTAGTGAAGATGCTCTGATGGATATGGGGATATTCTAGCACCACACAGAGTTAGAATAATTGACTCTGTTCAACTTTTGAGATTCGAAGCAGCAGTTACCGTGTTGAGCATCAGCATGGCGATAGTCATAGGACCAACTCCACCAGGTACTGGGCTCAGCCAACCAGCAGCGTCAACCACATCTGGATGGACATCTCCTGCAAGTCGATAGCCTCGCTCTCGGCTAGAATCATCTACACGGTTAACTCCCACATCAACAACTGCAGCACCAGGCTTCACCCAATCTGCTTGCACCAATTCAGCCCTACCTACTGCGGCAATCAAAATATCAGCATTTCTGCAATTTTCAGCCAAATCAGAAGTTCTAGAATGAGTGATAGTAACAGTGGCATCAACTCCCTTACGGGCAAGAAGGAGCGAAACGGGAACTCCTACAATTCGGGAACGCCCAATCACCACGGCACTCTTGCCCGAAAGTTCAACACCTCCCCACTCAAGAAGTCGTACCACACCTGCAGGAGTACAAGGAACTAGTCCATCGACCCTCCCTTGAACCAATCTTCCAAGATTTACTGGATGGAATCCATCTACATCCTTAGCTGGATCAATCATGTCGGTAATTGCCAATTCATCCATCCCATCTGGGAGTGGTGATTGAACGAGAATTCCATGAACCGACTCATCGTTATTCAAATTCTTAACAACATCAGCCACTTGAGCAAAATTTGCATCAGAAGGTAAATCAATTCTAGTACTGCGAACACCTACTCTTGCGCATGCTTTCTCTTTTGCCCCGACATAAACATGGCTTGCGGGGTCATCTCCAACGATAACTACAGCAAGGTGTGGAGTAATTCCTTGTGCTTCTAAGTGCGAAACCTTCGCTTTGACTTCGGCTTCTACCTCTAAGCCACACGCCTTCCCATCAAGCACTATAGCGCCCATTGAGTTGTACGAGAAGAGTGTTACACTTGACCATTTGCGCGCGTTATCGACTGTGAGATTCAAAACTGATGGGCTAGTCCGGTGACTTAGCGCCAACGTTGCATAGCTGGTAGTGCTCCTGATTTGTAATCAGGTGGTCGGGAGTTCAAATCTCTCCGTTGGCTCCAAAATCATTGATTTTGACCATAATCATACTGCGCTTGCTGGTATCCTGACCAACCTTGTTGTTGCTGTGCATATTGTTGCTGTTGGGCTTGTTGCCAAGCAGCCCATTGTTGCCATTGTTCATACTGCTCCGCAGTCATCTGCTGCTGTTGTTGAGTTGCACTGTATTGCTGCCATTGAGCATATTGCTCTGGCGTAACCTGTTGTTGCCCATAATTTTCTTGTTGCATATACTGAAGATAAGCTTGCATTTCTGCACCGGAATCAGAAGTTTGCGAATCACCCTCTACTTCAGAAAGAACGTCTGCATTTTCATCAAACCATTCTTTTTCGGTATTGCCCCCAGGACGTAATGAAATGACAACAATCAAGGACAAAATAATGAACAATCCACCCAAAATACCCAGCCATTCGCTAGTGATTCCTTTGGCACTTAGATCTCCCAAAATTCCAGATTCAGAATCAGGTTCACTGACAGTTACTACTGGACCTGTTGCAACCTCTTGCCCGTCCATTGTGACAACAATGTGGTAATGCCCTAATTTCTCTGGAACCCAATCAATGTGGCCCTCACTTGACTTGGATGACTCTACTCCCACTGTCGTAGGAACTTCAGTGATTATTCTTCTTTCACCTTCCGAATCTACTTCCTCTAGAGTTAGTTTAGCATATCCATACACCTCTCCTAAATTGTGTACCGCTACAGAAACTATGATTGTATCACCAAGATAAATTTCGGCATTATTTGAGTAATTTAGGTCCGAATCCTCTACTATAAGAATCGCTTGCAATTGCTGGATTTGCCAAGAGGCGAATGGACTACTTTCGGAATTGAATAGAATATCTGAAACCATCTGCTGACCAACCATATCTTGGCCTGTAAGCCACACATGTAAGGAAAGTTCCTCAGATAGCATTGCTGCAGGAATCGCTGATTGTAAGTCTAGTGTTCCTCTTACTGGAATTGCAGAGCCCGCAGGATTATGGCCTGGCAAAGTTACTGCACTTTCCCCTCTAGCAACTTCATCACCATGTGGGTTTGAGCCATGTGTCACTAACCAATTGATGCTTAATGTTTCAACATTTAATTGTTCAAGTTCTTGAACTTTTAATTCAATCATCAATGAAGACAAAGACGACACGTGTATTTCATTGGAAACTCTTGGACCCACTACCTCGATAGGGATTGGTGGAGTATCGTCCACTGTAATGTAGAACATAGCAAGTCCTGAATCAGTAACATCTCTTGCTTGTACATGCAGTTCAGTCAATTCAAACGTGAGCAATTCAGGGGGGCCAGAATTAGTTGCCGTCCTTAGAGTGGCAGTCCACCAGCCATCGTTAGTACGCACGGTTAAACTATCTTCACCTAACAGAACTTTCACCTTAATTTGTTCCTCTGGCACATCACCTGTTGGTGAAAAAGCAACCCTTCCAGAAATTGTGATATTGCTCCCCGGCACAACCCAAGCACCATCTGCAGAGCGATGGCCTTCGGCAACATCAACAATAATGCTATCAGAAACCACCTCTAGGTCAGCCAAGAAACGCCACTTCAATTCGGGTAAAGCAATCCAATCACCTTGCCCTGCTCGATCAATGACCTCTATATTTGGCTCCCTCCTCAAATCACCCTCGTCAGGAAGATTCCAATCGAGTTTGAATGAAATATTAATTTGCATGTCATTAGTGAAGGCAGTAAGATTACCCTCTTTTGCCTGAATAGTGCAACTTTCCAACTGCAAATGTGGGCTAGTTTTGGAACAATGTTCGCCCAATGAATCCCAAACTATTGTGAGTTGATCTTGTGCTGAATTTCCAGCAAGGTTGATGGTCACTTCTTCAACATCTGAATAACCATTATCCTCGGTGAATGGAATTACAAGAGAATATGTTGTAGTAGGGTGTAGCCAATTCCTAGGTCCATCGCCCCACATGGCGCCTTCTCTAGTGATATGTGGCGCCTCATCAGTCATCAACTGATAAATGAATAAATGTGAATCATTTAGTTCATTGCCACCACCAACAATGTTGTTACCTGCTGGATCTGAACCAACTAAGTAGCCAGCAACAAAATCTCCTTGAATACCATAAGTATCATCGAATGTAAAAGAGTAATTACCTCTTTCATGAGATAGATTTAGGGGTAAATTCAATTCCTGCGGGAGGAATTCATCTGCATCAATTTCACCATCACCATCGCTATCTTCCTGCCACTGCCGCCAAAGCATCAGAGTCACTTCTGTTGGTAGGACTGGTTGATCTGATATCTCAAAGGTGAGGGTTTGTGCAAGTGATGGTTCAAGGTGGTCGTGAGAAGCAACACTCTGATTGATAACCTGAGGAGAAACAGAATCGATTTCAAATGAACGATTTAAGCTAATGGAAGTCACATCGCTCCCGCCACTGAGCAATGAAAGTTCTATTGAATAATCTACTATTCCTGTTGCAATAGGCGTGCGAGTGTTGAATATGGCTCTACCCTGATTCAACTGGGTAGTCTGCATATTGACCACTCCATTCTCCAGTAATCTGACTTCGACATCGTTACTACGTGGCCCAAACATAGACTCTAACCCCTCAAACTGGAGATCAACTTCTACTGAAATATTAGAATCAGATTTCAGATATGATGTACTGGGTGGAATCACAAGTGAGCGGTCATTGAATACGCGCCATTCAGAAATCAACAAATCATTCTCTACACCTTGAGATGGACCCGGCCCAAACAAGTGAACCCATGGTAATGAGATTAGCCCATCTTTCATCACACCACGCAGCGTGAATGACAGTAACTCCTCGTCCTCCCAAGAAGAGTTCAATGAGAATTTGAAATTGGGATGTAATTCACAACATATCCCAGGCCCACTAGCTCCCGGTTCAGTAGTATATGCACCAGTAGTGAAATTCTCTGGGATGATGATGGCATTTGTATCGCCTTCAAGCAAGTCTGGAGGTAAGGGGGAGGCTCCAAGCCAAACGGTGTAAGTCACCGCATTATTGTCACCAACAAGATCGTAGCGAAGTGCTGCCAATTCACCCTCTTCAACAGATAGATTATGGCCTAATTCAAACCATTGCCATGATGGAGATAAAGTACTGGAAAGATTGGATGCAGATTCTAATTCAATTTGGGTTGCTAAGCCTGTATTCAACTCAGTTAGAGTAACTGACATCGCAGCAGGAAAATCCCAACCCATGGCAATAGGGACTGTCACCAAGCCATTAGTTGCCGTCATACTGCTGACAATATTGTTTAGATTCAAAACGAAATCAGATTCCGGCTCAAAATGAACAGATGTAGTTGGATAGTGCGGAATGGCAATTCCTCCTAGGCGGGCACTACCACCAGACGCGTCGAGAACTAGTTCAGCGCGAATATATTCAACATCGAAATTGCCCCATACTGTCTGTGCTGAAACCACATTTGCTACAAAATTTGAACGCTCATTTGCTTCTACCTGGAAAGTTTGAGAATCAAAACCTGTGCCATAATTCCATGATGAAATCGTGTTTCCATCTATCAACAGTTCAATATCCAAGTTTGATACTCCATTAGTTAATTCAGGGCTTACTTCAAACAGGAAGTGACCATCTGAATCTTTTGGAATCCAAAGAGGAACTGTCTCTTGGTTTTGGAAATTCAAATCAATCGAACGATTGCCATTTTCAAGAACATCCTGCCAACCCCAAGTACCTATTGATTGGTTTACAATGCCCCATTCATTCCGGCTACTGCTCAACAAATCTATGGCTGGAGAAGAGGGTAAGCCTGCTCCATGAAGTTCGACATCAAACTTCTGCAAATCGAAACTTGAACTCTGCCCATTCCATCGGAATTGAATTTGAGTGGTCCAATCATCCAAATTGGTAGGGCCATTGTTACTCAATGCAAACCATGCCGAGCCATCTGTCGTGGCTTCCAAATAGCCGCCACCCGTGAATGTAATCGCTGCTGTAACCTTACTAATTGGCCGGCGCGAATTTAAAGTCGGAGAGTAGGCATATCCTGATCCTGTGATGCTATCTCCATCCCAACTACAAGAAGAAAGACTCCAATCTGTTGGATTTACATCAAAGGAATTAACATATTTACCTTGAATATGAATGCCATTAATCTTGGATACAGAACCCGTACCTTGTGCCGACAGGCCCACTTTCAAACGAATTGCTGGGTGTTTTACCCAATCAATTCCACCCAAATCTGCCCAAGTGCCTGAACGTTGGTCATATCCATCAAGAGTAGTACCGTTTGAAGCATCGATAACGGACCATGTGATGGCATTTGATGAGGTATCAGAATCGATACTCATAATCCCATATGGACCTGGAAGTGAGCGGTAAGTGGGATTAGAAGCGCTAGGTCCAAAGGCAGGTGATGTCCAATTCCCTTGGCCTCCTGGTTTTGTTAGCCTAACATCGTCAACGAACCACCAATCGCAACAGGTACCTGAACCGAATGGCAGACGGAATCTAAACTGGAAGTTTGAATGAAAGGCATCATTTGGGAGATTGAATTGGGAATTCACATTAGTGTATCCTGGGTATCCTAGCCCTGCATTGTAATAGGTAATTTGACCCCAACTTCCTGTTGAACGCTTGTATTCCACATAGAGGTGCTCACTTGAATCAGGATCTTCACCACATCCTGAACGCCCCTCAGTCATCCATAGGGACATTATTCCTTGTGTTAGCGAAGAAAGATCAATGGTGTTTGAGGTAACGGAAACAGTCCCATGGCGGAGTGTCAAGGAACGACTGCTAGAACCATTGGTACCGCAAGTCATTGTATTGATTAGACCATAGTTAGTATTGCTTGAGGACCATCCCGAAGGTAGTGCGTTTGTACCTTCAAAGGACCAGTACTCATCAATCGCAGATACCTGCAATCCTGAAGTATTGTAGTCAATTCCTTGGGAAGTTGCCCCTGTTTGATTGAAATCACTAGATTGAGTGAATGAATGACCGTCGCTGCGAGAAACCACAGAAGGAGCTAATTCAAGGCTAATATTTCGTATCGCCTCATCTTCTGGAATATCTAATTTGAAGGAATTAGAAATAGATGTAGGATAATTTGAGATAGTAACTATTTCTGGAGAATTTAATGATGCTGAATCCATTGTAATGCCGCCCTCCAAAGGCCCTTCCCCTTGGTAAGGGATTGTAGTGAAAGCGGCTAAAGATGACATTAGCATGAGAAGTATCAGGACCGTTGCGCACCTCTTCATTGGACCCCTTCCCTTGTTAACGAGGTGTGAGGTTGATAGTGAATCTTTCTCTTTAGAGAAAGGTTTTCTTTTACCTAACCCATTTAGCGAATGGTTTGATTACTGCCGGCTCATTGGACTGTACGGCGACCACTTTTGTCGTCGGTGTGATTTCTGTGGATTTGAGCCATCTTGAGAAAACTTTTTTGCCACCTGAAAGCCTATTAAAAACGGGTTCTGATGTCATTTTCTCATGGTATGGGCGCTACCAGCAAGCAAAAGCACTAGGGGAACCAGCCATCAATGGAACCGTTGGAAGTTTGTTAGAAAATGATGGTTCATTAGCAGTCAATAAAGTGGTGATGGATACAATTCGTAATCAATCAGATGTTGACCTTTCAGCCTACGCCCCACTACCTGGCCTACCTCAATTCAAGAAACTCGCAGCAGAACTTGCAATTGGGCCTCGACTAGCAAGCCTTCGTGACATAGGCCTACATAGCAACGCCGTAGCCACTCCTGGAGGCACCGGTGCCCTCTATCTCTCAGCAAGATGTATGTTAGCAGTTGGTGATTCAATTCTCCTTCGCTCCCGAAGATGGTCTCCATATGATACACTAGCAACAGAATGTGGACTACCTATCACCGAATGGCCCATCCTACCTACAGGCGATAGCGACCATCCAAAAGTTGATCTCAATGCCTTAGAAGAGAAATTAGGGGATGTTGCATCAAGCCAAGAAAGAGTTCTTGCATGGCTAAATGACCCTGCTCACAATCCAACCGGCTTATCATTGGATGCTGAAGGACGCGAACTTGTTCTAGACGCCTTCATCAACTGTGCTACAAAAAACCCCAATAAGGGAGTCACACTGTTCCTCGATACCGCTTATGCTATTTATGCCGATGAACCCTATGGTTGGTCTGAAACCATACATAATAAATTCTCATGGGCAGATTGGCCCGAGAATTTGCTAATTTGTTGGGGCTTTTCCGCTTCAAAATCTCACACGATTTATGGGATGAGATGTGGAGCAATTGTGTTCTTACACCCATCGGAAGATTATGTTGCTAGACTTGGAGAGATTTGTGCAGTAACTGGGCGCGGCACATGGTCTCTAGCCCCGCGCCTACCTCAATCAACATTAGTCACAATCCATAATGACGAGGCATTGGCAAGTGATTGGGGCTTAGAAAAAAGCCGATTGAAGGAAATGCTTACTGCAAGAAGAGAAATTTTTAACGAAAGAATGGCTCAATCTGAAATTCCATTGATGCCATCTGATGATGGCTATTTTGCCTTCATCCCATGTGATGACCCGCTATCTATGGCAGAGAAAGCTGCTGAATCTCACCTCTATGTAGTACCACTCAAAGGAGGGGTGCGAATAGGTCTCTGTTCAATTGGAAGCAGTGATGTTATTCGAGCAGCAGAAATCCTCATAGAATCGTGGCATACTCTTTCCTCTTGAGGTGGCTATTTAGTGAGCAATATACGCAACAATCTCTTCATTGCATCATGGCTATGCATCATTTTTTCATCTGGGATAATTTTTGCCGACCCAGGATATATTGCAATTGGAGCGCCCATCGGCTTAGCAGGCGCAGTAATGTTTCTACTAGCATTTGTTCGAATTGAAGAACCAAAACCAATGAGCGAAAAAGAAATTCGTGATTGGACTCCAGAAGTCGGAGAACTTCCTGAAGGGGCAGAGGGGAGCGTCATGTATCGAATTGATACCACTATTGACGAGCCTGTTCGAACAAGTGTATTATGTGGCAAATGTGGAGAACTGACTTGGGTAGATGGGCTACGCCCTCAAACCTTCATCTGCTTAGGTTGTGATACTATGCTCTGGGACAAACCACTAGATGATGAAGAAGAGTGACTATTACTCACACCTTCTCCAATTGCTTCAAGACATAGAGATAGGTCGAGAAGGTTGGAGCGATTGCATGGAGTTGAGCAACAATGAGCGGAGAATGCTCAAAGTTATGCGCTCAGAGACAGAAAAAATCTGGCAACTAAGCGAACTGCTAACTGCGTGCGAATGGGATGATCAAGCACACGTTGCTGGAGCGGGTGGAACCCTTGCCGAAGCAGGGCTCGTTACTCAAACAGAGCAGCGTAGCAAGATTTGGCGACTAGCCGCTGAAGGCCATGCTGCTGCTGAAAATGGCCTTCTAGAACAGCGAATTTGGAATTGGCTTTCAACCCAAGAAGAAAAAGTAGGAATGCAAGATTTGCAATCTTCCAGCATTATTGAAAATCGAGAAGCCGGAGCTGGAATCGGACTACTCAAAGACCTAGGAATTCAACTGATTGGAGGCCAATTTGAGGTGCCATCAGCAACTGGTGCAATCGAAGCAACACTAGAGATGCGAAAACAGTTCATTTCTTCATTGTCAGATACAGGTGAAAACGGCGCACTAGAGAGTGTTCTAGATGTTGGCCAAGTAGATTATTTTGCAAGGCGAAAAGGCATCATCACATCTAGTGAAGAAGTCGTAAGAACTTGGCAACTCACGCCTCAAGGCAACTCTGTCAAAACAGAAGACCTAGAAGAGCACTTACTAATCGCAGATATCACCCCTGAGTTATTGCAAGGAGATGAATGGCGAGGGGCTGACTTCAAGCCATACGATGTCACTAGAGAAGCATCTACTCCACCAGTAGGGAAATCACACCCAATGCAGGCTTTAATCGAGCGTATCCGCGCAATATTCCTTGAGATGGGGTTCACTGAAATTGAAGGTGATTACGTAACAACAGCGGGTTGGAACATGGATGCACTATTCATTCCACAAGATCACCCCGCAAGAGAAATGCAAGACACCTTCTACCTTGACAACCCAGAATCAATACACATTCCAAATGAGATGACCGAACAGTGGTCACAAGTTCACGAGAATGGGGGCCAAACTGGAAGTAGTGGTTGGGGTGGAGGATTTTCAGCAGAAATCTCACAAAAAGGCATGCTAAGAACCCATACCACCGTGAACACTGTAAAGCATGTTGCGGAAAATCCAGAGACGCCTTGCCGTGTCTTTGGAATTGGCAGAGTCTTCCGCAAAGAAAGCATTGACCGAACCCACCTACCTGAGTTCCACCAAATTGAAGGCATCATAATGGAGCCTCATGCAAGTTTACCAATGTTAGTGACCACACTCAAAGAGTTCTATGCCAAAATGGGCTACCCTGAAGTTCGAGTTCGTCCCGCTTACTTCCCATATACCGAACCATCTCTAGAAATTGAAGTCAAATGGAGAGGCAAGTGGCTAGAGTTAGGAGGGGCTGGAATTTTCCGCCCTGAAGTGACTGAACCTTTAGGAGCTAAATGGCCCGTGTGTGCATGGGGTATGGGTCTAGAGAGATTGGCCATGTTAGTGCTTGGACTTGATGACATTCGTCAACTATACATTTCAGATTTAGAATGGTTAAGTAATCAGCCAGTATTATAATCACGGCGCCCAGTCAAGATGCTCCCTACACCAAATAAGATTGCAAGCAAAACCATAGTGACGCTGAAATCTAACCAAATTGGAATTGTTTCACTATTTTCTGACTCAATGCGTACAGGCTCTGACAAAAACAATGCATCAGTATTGTACTCGTAAGATCTTCCATTTGCACCCGGTGGTGGCCCACCACCTCCGCCCCCTTGCCCGCCAGAGGGTTGAGCATCCAAATCAGCCACTCCATGGTAGCATAATAGGAAATATGGCATCCCAATCATCGGCACCTGATTACCATCAGTATCAGTTACTAGTTTAGTAGAACCAGATAGAGGTGTGCTCACGTAATGGTAAATGCCATTTGGGTATTCAGGAGTCGGCCCAAAACGACCGTTGCATTCGTCTAAATCGCCCATATCAGCAACATAATTCCAATCATCAATTCCATTGTAACCTTGATCGCCACCCTCTTCAGTTCTATCAATTTCATATGAAGAAGTTATTGCCTTAATGCCACCATTACCATCATTACCATACATTCCGTAAATAGGATATCCATCAAATGACCAAGCAATAATTGGACTATGTTGGGTACTGTCCAATTTTGTCCAATCATAATCAGAAATTGTTTCACCAACCCCAGGAGTCCATGTTGAACACTGGGCATCATAATGGTAATGGTAATTATTTCCTGCTGAATGTGCAGTACAGTACCCTAAGAAAATGGGTTGCCTATCTTCTACGAAATATTTGAAATTCAAAGCAATTGCATCCCCTCCTGGCCCTTCTTCAACACCATAAATTGGAGCACCATTGACTGAAACTGCAACCGGACCCCTGTCAGGGGCGCATTCCCAGCGTCCTGCAGAAGCAGGGCAATTAGCTGTATTATGTCCACCATTAGTGTCATTGACAGGATTTAATGGGATGTGCCATTCTAAATCCACTTCATCCACACAGCAACCCATTGTTGACACAAAATCATGATTAGGAATTCCATTAGCATCAACAACCATCTCACCGTTCTGTGTATTTACTGTGACTTCACATTGGAACCAAGGTCCAACATTGTCATTGCTTGCCCCTGCACTACTTGCCCCATTTGTGTTAGCATTGTAACCCTCTTCAGAATTGAAGTCCTTGACCCAAGGACCCTGGCCATTTTGGCAAAGCCACGAATCTTGTGGTACCCAAGTTATCTCACAGCCGTTAGCATCTACAGTAGTGCCTGGAAGTGTGTTTGGGCATTGGTCAAGCGAATCTTGGACTCCATCTCCATCTTGGTCTTTCTGTGAATCTGAACACCCATTGGCATCAGCCACCTCTTGTGCAGGCGTGTTTGCACATTGATCACCCGCATCAGAAATACCATCTCCATCAGCATCCTTCTGTGTGTCAGAGCAGCCATCAGTATCAACTATTTCTCCAGAATAAGTGTTAGGGCACAAGTCCTTGTCATCTGTAATTCCATCTCCATCACTATCAAGTTGAGAGTCTGCACAGCCATTTGGCCAAACTGGTTGATCATTTGGTGTATCAGGACAGATATCATCTGCGTCAACAATCCCATCACTATCTTGGTCTGAAATTGTATCTTCTGAAGGCTCATCTGGAATTGGCAATTGATATGAGATATTTCTTGTTTTTACATCATAAAGTCCACAAGTAACCCAAAAATCCCCTTGCTTAGCTACAGTTGTAATATCAACTGGGATTTGGAATGTACCATCACTTCCATTAACAAAACCATCAATTGTTGATTGCCCTTCTGGCCAATATTCTACTGCGCACGATGAGGGAAATAAATGAACTAAATCACCCATAATCAAACCTGTTGTATCGTTATCTTGAGGGGCTTGATATCGCAAAGTAACAAGCACCATCTCCTCAATAGGAAAATTTAGATTGACATTTACAATCTTAGTTTCACTGGATTGATTTACTTCATCTGTAGCCACAAATTGAACAGCCCATGTGCCAGGTATATCATACGGTAGCAATATTTCCCAAACTCCTTCTTCATTAGATGATGAAGATTTTACTATCGAAGGCGTGCTTAGAGAATCAGCACTGTAAACAGATGCAGTAATTGTTGTTGAACTAGGAAATTCATCTACAACCCAGCCACTCAATAATACCGGTTCACCCCAAGAGAAATTAGTTCCCCCAACAAAAAGCGTGGGTGTTCTGTCATCGGTTGATGTCTCGCCATCATTGTTTTGTGAGCCATCTTCAGGAGGATTTCCGTCCTCACAACCTTCTGGAGGTGGCCCTATCCCAGGCCCCCAAGTTTCTCCTTCACCTTCACATTGTAGATTAGAATCGGGATTATCTACTGCAAAAAATACAGCTAAACTTGAACTGATTAACAACCCAACTAACAAAGCACTCATGATGGCTGTTTTACTATCCATGATGTTAGCGAAGGAAAATTAGTTTATCAATCACTATGACTAATATACCAAGCGAACATGTTCGTATACAAGTGCTAAATTAACTATCTTCAACTAATTTCTTTACATCTTGTAGTGCAAGTTCGGGTACCCATTCAGTATCGCCCCACCATACTCTCTGAAATCCATCTTTGTCAACCAATATGGTACCAGTAGAATGGTCCACTAAATAATCAAGTTCGGGGTGATGGCGGCCACTAGTGTTCTCACTATCTGATGAATTGCTATAATTAGCCCCATATTCATCACTAGATACTGTTTTTAGGCCAACTCCAAAGTTGCCCCATACAGGCTCTAATTGTTCTAATTCACCCGTAAAATGATCCCAATCTAGTGCCATGTATTCGCGATACAGTGTTAGTAATTCGGAGTCATCTTCCCATGGGTCAACAGTAATCGAGATGACTTCTACTTGTTCCTGTTCTTCATCACTTAGTTGTGAATAAAGCCATTTGACATTAGATGAAACTATTGGGCAGACATCAGGACAACGGGTGAACATGAAAATTACAATCAACACTTTATCTTCGTAAACTGAACTATTGATAGTGATATTATCTTGATTTAGTAATTCAAATGAATTAACTTCCACAAATGGATAGATATCATCACCATTGAAATCATCTGGAATTGGAGTATCTCCCCCTAAACAACCAGCCATTATTAGAGTACTAGCAAGAAGCAGCGCCGTTATAATGCGAGACATTTCATTCACTCAGAGGGATAAAGCGGGGGGTATGGATATCTTGCATCTTTATCAGATTCCATTTGCACAACATAGATTCCACTAACCATCTCAGAAATTAATATGTATCCTCGAGGGTCATATTGTAGGCCCCAATCAAATGGAATCACACAGGATGCCCAACAATCTGCCATGTCATACTCAAGCGTGTTTGTAGGATCATCAATCCAAGTTGGACCCGCGGGAATGTAATACCCCATTGTGCGAGTCTCTGCTAACTCCTTGATAGCCTTGAATCCAAATTCTGGAGCAGGTACTCCATCTTCCCAAACAAGATCTTCCCAGATATGACCATGGTCAGTAACCCAAGTTCCAGCATGATAATGTGCCCAGTAAACCATACCATTTAGCCCCGTATCACCATTATGTGGGCTGAAGATATACCCCCCAGGTATGTAGTGCTGTGGATGTTTTGAGCCATTTGCTAAAGTTCCTTCACCGGGTAATTTCCACTTACTTACAAGGAAAGGTTTGGCCGGGTCTGTTGTATCAATTGTCCATACATATCCAGTATGATTAGAGTTAGAACCATATTCGGGTGCGATAAGAGTATAATGTCTCCAATTGACACCATGTGTTTCATCATCTGGCCCAGTACCACAAGATGCTGGCCAAGTTGCCTCTGGGACATATTCGCTTATTCCATTGCAAATGAGGTGGTCGTATGGCACAGCGTAGTGAATGTTGTCATTTCCTTGATTGGCATCAAGCCACTCTTCTGCCGACATGTCGGCGTGGCCGCCACCATCAGGACCATACCAGCCGTCATCGGCTGTTGGACAACCTAGCCAGCGGCCAACCTCATTGTTCTGTGGCCATGATACACCTTCTGGATCAGGGACATCAGGTGGATTAGTGACATCAACGATTCTCAAGCCAGCTCCCCAATAAGAAATATAGAGAAGTTTTTGGCCAGTAATTGGATGTACTGCGTATACATTGTCGTGATTGAAAATTGCTCCACCACAGGTGGTATCAATTTCTGGAGAATAGCCACCCCATCTAACAATCTCACGACTTTGATTTTGCTGCTCATCACTCTGAGTTGGAAGCCACGACTCTAAGCCAAGTGGTACATAGAAAATTTGAGTCCCTTTGTAGTAAGTCCCTGAACTACCTTCCATCATTTCGGGATAAGGGTCAGCACCGAACAAGAAGAGATGACACTCCTCATCTGACCACATAGGGTTTGCAGGCTCCCAATCACAGTATACATGGACATCTTGGTTATGGAATCCTGCGGGAGGATTATTCCATTCTGCAACTTTTACAGGCTCCAATTTATTTCCCACATAGACAACGTCTAGTCGATTAGTACCACTGTTAGCATCATCGTCATTTGGAATAGGATCTAATTCACTATTGGTCAATTCGTGATTGATTAGTACCCAGTTATTGTCTGGTGTCACCTTGATGTCAATTATTCGGGCTACTTCAGCGTAGTAAGTCGACAATAATGTGATGTTGTTGGGTCTTGAGATATCAAGAATCTCAAACTGATTGTATGATGAAACATAAGCATAACATCCACCAGTGCCATCACCATAGATTACACAATCATCCAAGAAATTTCCTTGAATGGCAATTTCTGAATTATCACCTGGTGTTGGCCCTGTGTTCTTATATTCGGGAAAACAAGGACGTCCAGCAATATTGTCTAATTCAGTTGGAGGCTTTTCATTACCGTCACAATTGAGATTATGATAATCAATCAGTTGCATATTGTCAGTCTTCAATCTGTGTGCCATTAAGTCAGTATGACTGTGATTATCATCCTCAATTTCTGTAACCGGATCAACCCAATTTTCCATCGGATCTTCAGATGTATCATCATTTCCAAAGCTAAAAGCAAACCAAGCAGCAGATGAAAGAAGGCTCAATGAAACTAAGCCAACAAGAGCGTAAACAATCATCTGCTCTTGAGTGGCTGCAGATTCATCATCAAACATCATTCTCCGCATCAAATAACCCCACTCGCCCTACGGGCGCATCAACCGCTCACTCAATCCATTGATGACGCTTACGCACAAACGAAATCTCAATTCACAAACAAAAAATGAGTTGCTCAAGTATTTTGAGTACTAATTTGTCCTTCGTATGGTTTGTCAATATCTAACTGCATAATGTAGAGGCCAGAAGTTATGCAAGAGGTGTAAATGTAGCCCTTATGATATTCAGCGGCCCATAGGAATGGCACCCAACCGAAGTCGTAATACTGTGATTCTAGAGGAGTTCCATCTGCCCCATGCGGTAGATAGTATGCTACCGTTGAATCGAAGTAAACATCTGTCTTGTTGTGATCTGCCAATCCCGCCTGCATCAGCGTCTCTACATCAATTACCCAAACGCCGCTGTGATAATGAGATAGGTATATTCTACCGTCCCAAGCACCTCCAAGACTAGTGTCAGGCTTTCCTTGAATCCCGGTCTGAAATATTTCTAAATCCGCGTTGTGTGGGCTGAATAGCAACCATTCTTCCCCACCTGGGATGAAATGCTCCTCTGCAAAGGGAATTTCCCAGTCATGAATCACCTTCGGTTTGAAAGTTAATTTCCCATTAATCATCTCGTAAGGTGTTGTATCTATGAGATAGCCCAAACCAACTCCAACCGTAGTCTCAAGAACTTCAGTAGCAAGGAATGTGAGATGCATCTTTCCTGAAGGATAGCCAAGGTGGCTTGCATCAACCATTTTGTCAAATGGTTCAGCATAGTGAATGTAAGAAGCTCTGCCACCATTTTCATTGCTTGACCACCCTGCATCTGGTTCTCCATCATCATTCAAATCAGAGAAATTCATCCAAAGTCCAACTTCAGGTGCTCGCCATAGACATCCTGCTTGACTGCCCCCCGAAGCGCGGCATAGAGAACCATGCCAGAGATATTCAGCGAGATTATGCTGTGGATGAGGTACGTCAGTAACATCAAAAATTCTCAAACCCGCTTCCCAATATGCTCCATAAACGTAGGTATGACCAAACCTTGGGTCGTTTGTATCTTCTCCTGGCCAAGTTTGAACAGTCATGTCATGAATGTAAATCCAACCACCGTTAGTAGTCTCCCAACTGACTTCTGCTTCGCCCACCTTGACAATGCGCGGTAAGTCACCATAGGCGGCGAAATTGAGGTGAGCAATGGTTACGCCTCCGCAAGCATCACCGGTTCCTACATCACATTGATCGTAGTCGGGATTGGCTACAAAGATGTACCATTCTCCATCAATCATGTGTGTGTAGAGATTGTGCGGCCCAGAAGGATGGTCAACATCATACCAAGAATCAATGTATTCAGGGTCTGCCTTGTTAGTTACATCAACTAAAGTAACACTCACCTGAGCAGGATCTTCCCACTCTCCGACATTGGGGTCAGAGTTTCCCGGGTCAACCAATTGGTTCTGAAGAATGACATACTCTCGCCCATTGTATTCAAGGTACTTGACATCTAATACCTGAGTGTACGGGTCATTGTAAACACCCGCAACTGAAGTATTGTAGGGGTCAGTAACATCTGTGATGTGCATTTCTTTCCAACCTGCTTGATATGCATACGTATGACCATCAGGTGAATCTGCCACCTGGACCTCTGCATTACCAGGCATTGTTAATGGATTATAATTTACAAAATCGATGTTCGGAGTGCCGAAATCATGCTGAGTTGAATTGCGATGATCATGTTCCTCATCTTGGATTAGAGGGTCTATCATCACCCATGCATCTTCACCCCCGTTGTTGTCAATTAGAGAAGTTGTCAGAGCATAGAGACTTGCAGAAAATATCCCCAAGGCTAGGATGGCTGCTGCAGCAACCACCTTCTTGTCCAATAAAGCGGCGGCTGCAACCACCTTGTTATCCATAGAACGCTCGACCTGTGCTGTCACCTTTTATTTATGGGTGGGCAACGCCAAACAATTCGTGGCGAAAGTCGGTGTGGTCGCGTGGTTTGCCGCAATACTCCTTGCTTTCACAGCGTTTCTTCCTGCTTCAGCAGTTGCCCATGATGCTGGAACCTTCACAATACTAGCCAAGGCTAACCAACTAACTCCTAACACACCACAACTCGTTTTCAACGATTCAGTTTGGTGGTACAATGTAGATTCCACAGAGAATATTACCCATCGAATTGTCTACGATGAAGACGGAGATGGACTCTACAATGGAACTCTAGATTGGGATTCAGGCAACCTATCTTATGAATGTGAAAAAGATGAATTCGGGAATCAAACCGATCCAGATTGCAGAGTGACATATGAAATTCCATTCAATGGAACTTGGGGGCCAGGGACCTACAATTATCAGGACATTTTATCCAATGGGGTAGTTAACAATGGCACCATCATTGTCCAGCCTGATGAGCATCCAAGTGATGGTGATTCACCCCCCATAGGTGGTTACGAGTACGGAATTGATGAAGATGAACAAGAGCTGGATGCCGAAAATGAAGATGAACCACCTCGCGGATGGTTACTTTGGGTTGCAGCGGGTTCGGGAGTGATTGCTCTGTTCTTAGTTGGTGTTCTTTTGTTAGGTGGCAAAGAAAGTGCACTTGGCACTGAAAATGAAGAAAAAGAAGAACAAAAAACAGATTCTGATATTGATGATATTGCCGAAGAAGAGTGATGTATTTCTTCTGAGTCATATCCAATTATTGTCCAAAGCCTCAAATCGGAACCGTTAGTCGGCGGTCTACAAGGGCGTTTAGCTCAGCTTGGAAGAACGCTTGGTTTGCAACCAAGAAGCCGGGGGTTCAAATCCCCCAACGTCCACTCCCCTCGTAGGGTCAAGCCTCACAAGATTTCAGATGAGAACGAGTGGAACTGAACCACAATCAACTAATTCAGTTGAAAGGTGCTTCACCCATTTTTTCAAGCAGTGCCTCAAGCAATCTTAGCAAGCCCCTTAGTGTAACTTCACTAACACCTGCAACTTTGCAAACATCTGCTTGTGTTCTAGCAGCACCCCTATTTTGAGCTGCTCTGTAAATCAAAACACCCGCTACACCGCTTGGCTTCTTACCTTGCCATTCTAGAGAGCCACCAACAACATCCCAAAGTCTGTTGGCCTCACCTAGAACTGGTGCGGGCAGACCGAGGTCACTTGTGAACTTGTCAAGATATTCAGCAGGACCTGTGATTCTGTGGGCACCGAGTTGTCTTGAAACAAGCCTAATGGTTCTCTTCAACTCTTTCATCTTCATTTCATCTTCCATGTCAAAAGATTCTGCGATATCTTCAATTCTTCTTGGAATTCCTGCTTCTCTTGCTGCAACATAGGTACATGCGGCTGCGACGCCCTGAATGCTTCTACCTGTAACAAGTCCCATTTCAGCAGCCTTTCTGTAGAAACCTGCGGCTTGCTCCTGAATTGTCTTTGGTAAGCCACTCTTGTCTCTAATGAACTGCATTGCCTTGACAAGGTTTCTTGCGCGGCTGCTTCTAGTCTTTGACCTGTCATCAATGACAGCTCTTCGTCTCCAATCTCTTAGAGCCTTACCAGATATACCGTGCATCTTAGCTTTTGAACCCATCAAATCACCCTTGCTAATAGTGGTGTTCAAACCCTTATCAGAAAGAGTCAATGTGGATGGAGCACCCACTCTTGACCTGTCGGGTCCATCACCATGGTTCACCCACTCTGCACCTTTGTCAATAACATCTGTTTCTACAACCAATCCACATGCTTGACAAACTACTTCGCCTCTAACATCGTCTTGATCCCACTCAATGGCGCCACACTCTTCACAAGGACCTTCATGGCCAACCATCTTTCTAACCTGAGAAGGTCGCCTTGCAGGGCCGATTGCATTTCGGCTTGCGTGGGCTCTCTTCTTGATTTCATTCTTGTCTTTCTTCATTTCGCTGCTCTTCTCTTCTTCTTTCATACTTTACAACCCCGAGTTACATAGTTAGTTGGTGCCCCTATTATATAAACCTGTGGTTCTTGCTGTTTACCCCATATTCCCGGAATAAACGCCAAATAGGCAGATATATTGGGTCCCAACGTTACATTTAGGCAAGTGACACTATTTGAACAATTAACCATCTTGGAAATACACTTATTGCATCTGCGAGATTCAAAAATAACTTCTTTTGAAGCTCCTTTTCTAGTCTGATTAATTGGTAGTAGCACACACCCCCCCCTCCACCTACGGTGGGGGGGGTGTGTAGTGAGGCCGACCCTAAACTGCTAGTGAGTCAATAGTGAAGTTCATTTGATGGTCGCGGTACGACTGTGTTCAACATGCCTGCGCAAGTGGTCTTAGGTGCCCAATGGGGGGACGAAGGAAAAGGAAAATTGGTCGACCAATTGGCACAAGATGCCGAATGGGTTGCGCGCTTCCAAGGTGGCAATAATGCTGGCCACACAATTGTCCTAGGAGACCAGGTATTGAAACTCCACCAATTGCCCTCTGGATTAACCAATCCTGATTGTCAACTAGTACTTGGTGCTGGCATGGTAGTAGATCCATGGGTCTTGGAAGATGAACTCAATCGATGGAAAGAATCGTCTGGTGAATCACCTGAAGGAGAGAGGCTATGGATTTCAGAAAGAGCGCATGTCAACCTACCCTTCCATCGTCTTTACGATAGCGCTGATAAGAAAATTGGAACCACCGGACGGGGCATCGGACCTACCTATCGAGATAAGATTGAACGGGTAGGGGTTAGATTCTGTGATTTGAAACATCGGCGCGCTGATTCTGAATGGCTCGAAGAGCACGCTGCACGTATGACTTCCCAACTAGCAGCTCATGGAGTAGAGGGAGAAATCTCAAGTGCTGATCTCAAAGCATCTCTCGACTGGGTTTCAGAACGTTATGGCTCATCCATCAAACCAACAGGATTGATGCTTGATTTGGCACTAAGGCAGGGGCAAAATGTACTCCTTGAAGGAGCACAGGGATGTCTCTTAGACATTGACCATGGAACCTACCCCTTCGTCACATCATCAGTTACAAGCAGGGCTAACGCCACCCATGGAGCGGGTATTCACCCAGGCCACTTGGGTGAGGTCTTTGGAGTTGTCAAGGCTTACACCACGCGTGTGGGGCACGGACCATTCCCCAGTGAATTGTTTGATGATGTCGGAGCATATATGGGCAAAATGGGTCATGAATTTGGAACTACCACTGGAAGACCTCGTAGATGTGGCTGGCTAGACCTAGTTGTCCTAAGGCACGCACACCGTCTCAACGGATTTACTCAACTGACTCTAACAAAACTCGATGTTCTTGGAGGTCTTGATGAGTTAGAAGTAGTGGTTGGTTACGATTTAGATGGTCAGCACCTCAGTGAAATGCCTGCTTGTGCTGAAGACCAAGCACGAGTCACCTGTGTCACAGAAAAAGTGGCAGGATTCCCTCACATGGAAACCAGTGAGTGGTTGGAATTAGCGCGCAAAGCGAATGGTGAGGGGTTAGGATACTCGGCGCTTCCAGATGGGGCACGGGAATATGTTGAAAAAATTGAGGCATGGCTTGGAATCTCGATAACCTCGGTAGGTGTAGGGCCTGACCGTGAGGCAACTGTCTACAAAGTATGAGCGTTAGAATCAAAGCAGAGCACTAGGAGGGAAAAATATGTCAGGCAGACCAGGTAAGCGAAGAAAACCCAAACCAAAGGGGAACAAACCTAAGAGTTCACGCTCTAAAGCAGCAATTGATCCAGAAGTTCCGTGTCAAGTTCCCAAGTGTAAGGAATTCGCTGATACTGCCCTTGGTGGCCGCTCCATTGCTTATGACAACGCTATCGATGTCTGGGACAGTATTCCTGAAGGACCAAGGAGAGTCAAAATTTGCAGAACCCACTACAAAGAGTGGAAGAAATCCAAGAAGGACGATGAGACCGAGTGGTCTTGAAAACCAAAGACAGATTCAGATTCTGCGTTCTTTGTTCTTGAGTCTTAGACCCTTGTAGCCACACTTGCGGCACTTAGCAGCTTTGAGCCCGTTGCGAGCGTTGCACTTCATGCACACGCGAACCTCTAGTAGACGCTTCTCAGCCTCTGGGAACCTTGCCATCGAGGCGGCCGACCTGCTCCCGATATATAAGCCCAAAGCCCCCCGCAACTAATTGATATCCATGCGAGTAGTGAGGCTTCCGGGGATTCATCACGATGCCTCTTGCATCTTAGTTTCGGGTGATGAGGAAACAGTAGTTGTTGACCCAGGGACTTCTTGGTATCAGGCAAATGTTCTTGAAAGAATAGAAGCAAAATTAGTTGACCAACCTAAAATCAGTAAAATTCTGCTCACTCATAGGCACTATGACACCGCTGGTGCAACCAAGCACCTTACAGAGCATTGGGGAGTTTCCGGCCATATACACAGTGATGGCGTCAACGCCTTACGCGGAGGCGATTTATTCACCACATGGGCCTCAAGGTTCAACTCTGATATGCCAGCCTTCAATGCAGAACCATTCGAAGATGGTGCCTCGTTTGAATTAGGGGGCGGCTCTATTGAAGCGATACATACACCTGGTCACACCTCGGACTCGTGCTGCTTTTGGATAGAAAATGAAAAGATACTACTGGCGGGAGATCTAATTCCAAAGCGCGCTCATATCTCAAGGTGGGATTTACCCACGGGATGTTTACCAGACCTAGTTGAAAGCATTGAATATCTACTCAAGATGGAAATTGAGCAGCTTGTACCGGGCCATGGAGAAACCATAGTTGGAACAGCAGCAGTGCTAGCAGAACTTGAACAGCAGAAACAAATTCTTTCACAGATTCTTGATGCAAAAGGTATGCGGCCAGAAGAATGGCCTAGACCACATCCAACTTGCAACTGGTTTACGCCGGAGCCGCCATTGGCAGAGTAAGTTGGGTATTTTTCCTACGGTTTGGCGGAGTTGGTGGCTCGAACCATCTCCTTGCAGGCTCGACAGCATCGCCATTCCAGTGCCTAACATCTCTAGTCCAACCAGAATGAATAGTGAGGATTTCTTCTGTTGAGCAGATCAAACCAATTGAAGATTCAAGTTTGAACAATTTTAACGAGCGATCTGGAAGATTATCACTAATGGCATGAATCTCTCCATTATCTAGGCCTGCGATTACCATTTTCTTCCCACTTGGCTCATGTAGAGCGAGTGCAGTAACTGGACTCATGGATAATCGAGTTGATTGAATCAATTGTAATTCGGGCAAGGAGATAAGATGAACTGCTCCAGATGCATCACCAACAAGCAGTCGGAAAATTACTCCTTGGGGACCTGGACACCCCATCATAACCGTCACTCTGCGGGGCAGTTTGGCAATTCGCTCTCTTCCGTTCACTGGCTTGAAAATTATTTTCCTATCTGCGTGCGCAGTTACAATTCCATTTGGCATTACGATACTTCTGACTACTTGGGCTACCATGTTGAGAATCAAACGCTGTCACACTACCTACTTTTCTAACGGAGGGGTGTCTGAAACTGAAAGTGAAAAGCGAATGAGTTAATTCAACAACCTCCATGCCATAGGCATGAGCAGAGGAAAAATGCAAGTAAATGAATGTTACATTAGACAAGAATCTGAAGAATGGGTGAAAATTGATGGTTGCAATGTCCATATGACCGTTTCTAGAAGAGTACAACGTACCGTTATTCGTGGCGGAGAGGGTGATGATTTGTTTGATGAAGGCGCAGAAAGCGCAGTCTATACAATTAGTGGAAATATGAATATGGATACCTACAAGAAGATCCTAACCATTTTTCGTGGTGGACAACCATGGTTCCATGACCCATTTGAAGAGAGACAGATGAAGGTTCTATTCTCTATCATAGATTATGATAGTTCAACAGGAGAATACAAATTTGTTCTCTTGGAAGATGCTGATGATCAATCAGCAGCATAGAATTACACTTCGCCAAGAAGTTGCTCAAGTGCAGTCAAAACTTGGAGAATAAGTACTCCGTATTCCATTGGGATGTTTGGGTCTTCAGACAATTCTTCCAATTTGTTTTGAGCCATTGCAATTCTTACATCCATGTCTTTGGATTTGTTGAGTAACCACATCTCAACTGATTCTTTAGCTCCAGCACGAATGTTCCTAGGAACCTTGGAGTCATCTAATTGAAGAATTACTGAGGATATCTGCTCTAGTTTGGTCTCTATGGTCAACTAACAACACCTCCGAAAGCATGCTTACGGCCTTTCCGAACCGCGCCTCATTTATGGCACTTACCTGTGACAGGCCCTGAAGAGCATGGTCACGACCCCTGAGATACTCACGTATGCGCGCGTTACAACTCTAGTTCTCTGCATAGCAGGAGCGACCTATCTGGATCTCAAAATTCGACGCGTTCCTAATGATTGGTGGGTCTCTTGGGCAAAGCCTGCACTCTTCGTCCTATGTCTTGAATTGTGGGTTTTAGAAGCAGATTGGACCATCTGGCTTACTGCCTCAGCAATGGTTGCTTATGCATCAACTGCTGTAATTGGCCGGCCTACCTTAGAGGATGCACGAAATGGTTCTCCCGAAGACCTGATTGTAAGTATCTGGTACCTAGTATCCTTTGTCGGACTTGTTGGCGGAGTAATGCTCCACTTTACACCCCTAATGGACGGTATTGGTTTTGGCTCGCTTGTTGGTTGTAATTATTGCTCTAGCACCGCTGAGATTGAAGCAGCATACCTTTGGGGTCAAATGATTATGATAGGCCTTGTATTACTCTTTTTCGAAATGTGCTACCAACTACGAATGTTACACGGTGGAGCAGACGCTAAGGCAATGATGTTCGTTGCTCTCTGTTTGCCCGGTTGGGGGACCCTTCCACCAGCAGATGCTGCTCTAATGCCACCAGCACTTTCACTCCTAATCTGGGGGGCACTGACATTCCTAATTCTGCCATTCTATGTGTTTATTCAAAATGCCATCAGTGGTGATGCTGGTGAATGGCGAATGGCTTGGCACGCGCGCCGACTTCCACTCTCCACAATTTCTGGTCGCCATGTCTGGCTGTTGGATGAAGTAATGGAAGGTCACGATGGTGAAAAGAAAATCGTCACTAAGATGCGACCACGCCGTGGAAGCCGTAGTGAAACAGCATTGGATGAGGTGCTAGATGAGTTAGCAGAACTTGGAGCTGAAAAGGCTTGGACTACTGAAAAATATCCATTCATGGCATTCCTAATGGTAGGGATTCTTCCAATGCTTTTGTTTGGTGACCCCGTGTTACTATTGCTCAATTTGGTAGGGCTGCCGTGAAACATAGAATTGATGGTGTACAAAAGGGTCGCATAGTGTGGGTGAAGTAGATGAAGAGAGTCAAACGTTTGGCAAACTCTGAGGACGCACTCACTGCAGTCATTGAATTTCTGACCGCTTTCGTCCTTTTTCTCATCGTCTTGACTGCCTTCTTTTCGCTTGCAGGATTACAACTTGGTTCCAATCACCCCAAATCAGATCAATTGGATGATTATGCACTACAAGGTTTGCAAAGATTGACTGGTGACTCGGGCTGGTATGTGCCAATAGACGAGTGGGGTGACAGAGACATTGCCAATGGGACTGCTGACTGGCACCATTACAATGCGACAAAATTGCTTGAAGGGTCAGTTCATCCAGGTATTGCTGGTGACTTTGGACGCCTTGATGAAGCCCGCTTGAATGCGATTTCAAATGTCACCCAAGATCACTTCATTCGAGGATTGGGGTTACCAGAATGGAGCAGCATCAACCTCACAATTCGCATTATTGAGAGCCTTAATTCATCTAGAATTGATGTCCTACTATTCCAAGATGGTGCTAGTCGTAATGCTGCCGCAAACGGAGCCGTAGCCCATCGAATGATGGTGCTTAATGATGAGACTGTGGAGATCATCTTTGAGGTACACGATGCTGGTCGCACTCCTGCAAATCTAGTCATTACTGAATTCATGGCTGAACCAGATACAGGGTTTCCTGAATGGGTTGAGTTAGAAAACAAGGATGGTTTTGCGGCAAATCTGACTGGTTGGGGGTTAGGGCGCTCTTCTGGTGGAGGGCTACACACACTCATTGGAGATGGAGCACTAGCTGGAGGAAGTATCATCCTATGCTCGGGTAAACCAAACCTGCAAGAAAATCAAGGTGCAGAGACTGTTCTAGATTTAGGGCAATCTAGTATTTTGGGACGTGGTGCAGTAGATGGACTAAACATGTACTCTGATACATTGAGCCTCACTTGGACATACCCTGGAACAGCACAGACATACAGCACCATGGATGTTTCATGGGATGATGGCTGGGAGATTGAAAGCGACATCTCTCTTCAATGGAATGGCGGTCCTGCTTCAAACTCATCTAATTGGGCTCGAAGCAATGGCGGAACACCTGGTTCAATCTGATATTACCATACTGCGAATTTTGATAAAAACGCCATAGTTATCTTAGCCATTATTTCACGCCTAAAGGCGTGTCCCCATAGCAACGAGTTATTAGCGGAGGTCGGCCGTTGGGTATTCGTTAGCATGCTCGGGACCCCACAGTACACTCGTGACCGTTGTATCACAGGTATACACGGATTGGACGAAATCACCCGAGGTGGAATCCCATATGGCGCAACTGTCCTAGTGGGCGGTACTTGTGGTTCAGGTAAGACTACCTTGACCATGGAGTTCCTTGTTCATGGGGCGCAAATGGGCGAGGCATGTGCCTACTTTGCAGCAACTGAACCCTCAGTGAAACTACTTGAAAACATCCGACAATACACCTTTTTCGATATGGATATGGTCGACAAGGGCCTAATCAATGTCTTTGATATGGATGTCGTTTACTCTTGGCTAGGCCTAACTAAAGCAACCTTTGATCGTGATGACATCAATTCGCTGGTGAAGGCGATTACAGATATTGTAAACACAATTGGTGTCACTAGACTAGTGATTGATTCGGTAACTACTCTCTGTTACAAAATTCCAAACGACCAACTGATTCGTGACTTCCTTTTTACACTGGGTAAAACCTTGGCTACGCAGGGATGTACCTCATTCCTTGTTGCTGAAATTACTTCTGCTGGTGCCAAAGCTCACTGGTCATCTTTCGGTGTAGAGGAAGCTATTCTTGACGGCATCATGGTCATGGGGGATATCGACAGAATGGGTCACCTTCTCAGATTCCTACAGGTTGTGAAGATGCGTGGTACAGACCATTCAAGAGCAAAATATGCAATTGAATTGACACCATTGGGTGTGATGATGACACCGATGTTGAAGTGGGGAGTTGATTCAGATTGATTGAATTAGACCAGAGAATTGCTGAGCAACTTACTGAGATTACTCTCAATTCTTCCATGCAAGTTCGTTGTGGCTCAAGCAACTCGTTCCTAGTGACCGCTTCTTTAGTTGAGCCGCTCATCAACGAATTTCAGATGGGTGGAGTCTACATCTCTGCTAGCAGACCTGCACCGGAATTGATTGCAACATTTGATGAAATTGGAGTCCCTACAGATAGTATCCAATTTGTTGACTGTGTCTCATCAGCTCTTCTTGGAGGCACTGAAAACCCGTATACTAACATCTCGTATATTGACAGCCCAATTATGCTTGAAAGTATTCTACTGAGAACTCTATACCACCTTAGACAGATGCCTACTGAGCAAAACTTTGTGATTCTAGATTCGGTAAATGCATTGGCAATTTACAATGAAGAAAGAATGCTAGCAGAATATCTTCACACATTCATCAACACATTCCGTGCCCGAGATATTTTGAGTGGTGTAGTAACTGTGCCTGACCAAACCCCTCCTAGCGTTCTAGCAAATCTAGACCTATATTGTACAGACTTAGTAGACCGTGGTCAAGTGGTAATTTCCTGAGGTGTAAAATATGGCAAGAAAAGTTGTATTTGACCAAGATGATGAGGAATTCTTTGGAGGCAGAGGAAGTATTGGTTCGCCAAAATTTGACAAGATGATGAAAGGCGGTATTCCTCGCGGCTTCACCATCCTTTGTATTGGAGAGCCAGGTGGTGGAATGGATTTGTTCATGAAGCAATTTACCTCTGTGGCAGAAGATCCTGAAAATACAATTTTAGTTTCAACAGCTGAAAGTCAAAATGAAATCCTACAAGTTTTCCGACGCTTCGGATGGCCACTCGACTTGAAAGTGAGGACTATTGGCGAGGAATATAACGAGAAAGTACTTGAGAAGGACTTGGAAGCTAGTCGCTTTCGCCTTGAAGGATTTTCAATGCAAGATATTCAGAGACTCGCTCAAACTAGATTCGTTGAGGAGGATAACACCGACTACCTAATTTCCCTAGCAAGTCAGGTTACTTCACTAGGGCCATTCTTCCGTTGTGCTGTAGATAACCTCGATTTCTTCTTCCAAAGAAATGAATCACACCGAGTAATTTCGATGCTTAGGGTTATGCAAGCTCATACTCAACTAAATCGTGGCTTACTTCTATTATCAACATCTAGTGGTTCAGTTCCAGACAATGTTCAAAGAGAATTGGCACTGATTAGTGATATCGTGTTTGATTTTGAAGTCAAGATGATTGCTAACACCTTCGAGACTCGAATGGTAGTTCGCAAATTTAGAAATGCGCCAGAAAATCTCCGAGTTTACACCTACCGTGTGACTGATGAGGAAGGAATTACTCCAGAGACTGTGGACAGGGTCGCTTGAGGGAACAATATGGACGGCTGCAAGAGGGATAGAACTGCCACTACTGAGGCGGTTTCACCTGTTATCGCAACCATCCTTCTGCTTGCAATCACCGTATTGTTAACTGGAGCAGTTTACATGATGATGGCTTCAGGTGTGCAAGCTCCAAACAAGGGTGTCCCAATTGCTAAGGCCAGTGTACGAATTCTTGACAATGGCTATCAGGTTGTGACCATCAGTGAGATGAATGCCCAAGTTGAGACTTTCAAATGCAAATTCCAACTGATTCCACCCGATGGTGTAAATACAGACACAATCTCTGGTTTTACCTCTGATTCTGAAGTATATGGCGTGTCAGGACAGAACGTGTCATTCCAAGATCGAGATGCAGGCTTCACTGTCAATACTGGAGATTACTTTGTAATCGATGCGGCGGCAGTTGGTAGCGATTCTGGAGACTGGACTTTTAGGATGATTTACGAGGGCGCAGGTGGAAGAAGTAGTGGTGAAATCTTCGCCGTAACACTCCCTGCCTCTAATTAATGGCCCCAAAGGGCTTGAATGCTAAATACCCACAGGCGTATTTGGGGAGCATGTCGAATCTAGAGAATTGGAAGCCTTGGCACTCTAAGCAGGGTGACAAGGGTAAAGGTGGGTCTCTGACCATTTCCCCTAACCCAGTTACTACCCCTCAGGAGTGGAGTCTAGCCCCATCAAAAAGCCATATGATTCGCTGGCTCCTACTAGCAGCACAAGGGGACAAAACCGTTACTCTAAATTTCTCAGGAAGCCCAGGTGAAGATGTTATTTCCATGGCGCGCTGCCTTCGTCAACTCAACGTAGAGATTGACATGAGTGAAGATGGGTGGACTGTTTTGGGCGTTGGTTCTGAAGGATTTAAACGTCCGATTTCTATACTCCACTGTGGTAATTCTGGTACAGCATTGCGGCTCCTTACAATCGCTGCTGCTCGTCTAGACTGCCCTGTAATGCTAGATGGGGACAGAACATTGAGGAAACGACATTCTGAAACTTTGCTTCGTATACTCGAATATCTAGGTGCAAAAGTTAGTCACGGGACTGGTTTGGAGTCACTACCCTACCTTGTCCATGGGCCATTGAAGCCGGGTGAAGTGACCATAGATGTGAATCGCTCAAGCCAGCCACTCTCAGCACTTCTTCTATCTATGCCAGCACTTGAAGGTCCAATAAGGGTGAATCTAGCAGGTGAAGGAGTATCTCGCAGACATGCTAAACTTTCGTTTGAACTTGCTAGAAAGACCGGCTCTGAGAACGAGATAGACTGGCGCCCACACATTATCATGAAACCGTGGGATGTCGAATGCCCAGATATTGTTGAGATTCCTTCTGATCGTAGTTTGGAATCTTTTGCAATTCTCTATGGCGCAGTACATGGGGTACAGATCAACATCGATAATCCCCCATCCAAAGAAGATTCACTTGGTTCAGAGATTCTAGAATCTCTAGAATCACAAGAGGGCCCTATGGAAATTGATTTGAGAGATGCAAACGATTTGTTGCCACCACTATCTGCAATTCTTGCTTTAGGTGGTGGTGGGACAATTACGGGAGCAGCTCATGCCCGTCATAAGGAGTCAAACAGGATTGAGAAAACTGTTGAATTGCTAGCTAATTTTGGTATCAAAGCAGTGGCTAATGATGATGGCATTTCGGTGGAAGGGAGTCAAACTCCGACAAGCCCTGAAGGCATAGTGGAAACACATGCTGACCATCGGCTATGGATGACTGCGGCTTGTCTTGCAAGCAAAGTAGGTGCTACACTCACGCATCCCAACTGTTTTGCTGTATCCGATCCAAACTTCCTTTCAAGAATCGAATGACTGCGAGGCTGAGCACCCGGTACCCTCTGAGTCGTACTACTTTAATTAGTGCGTTTTTCACCTATTTCAAGGGATATGGTGTGTTTACAATCTCTAATCACTGGGTAACCTTTTGGGATTCCATTATTTACTATTACACATTAGGGTAAAATATGCGAATTACCGAAACTTG